>NZ_JCAIOM010000010.1:0-211827 GCF_059587025.1 Chryseobacterium sp. DZ-32 | reverse complement strand
TGAGTTATTTAGCCAAAACTGTTCTCTCACCCCTTTTGCTTTGTATGTAAATTTATTCTTTTGCAAACATAGGAGCCAAAACTTATAACTATATTCTTTAATCACCCCGTCAAAAATTCAGAGAATTTTTGACACCCCTCCGGTGGAGGCGAATTTCCAGGTTTACAATTTCGCATTTCTGCAAATCAATAATATTCTTGTCATTGCAATAGCATTGCATCCCAAAACTTATGAAATTTGTCCAAAACTATTATCATTATGACAGATTTCATCAGATTCTTCATTCCCTTTTATTTTACTATTTTTTTTACTGTTTCCTTTGTGGGAATAAGTTACAGAATCGCAAAACGGATTGGTAAAAGCCCTAACGTCCTTCCCAAAGATGATTCTGCCTACGGATTGGTAGGATTATACTTTAAGCTGATTTTGTTAGCCTTGTTTATCTATACAATACTTTTGTTACTCTTCCCGGAAGACATTTTTCCGGCTTTTAAAATCAATATTCCGGAACCTGAAGCTTTAAAATATATAGGGCTTGTTATCATGATTTCTGCTTTGATTTGGGTGATTACAGCACAACTGCAAATGAAAAACTCATGGCGTATTGGTATCGATAGTACAATGAAAACAGATTTGATCACTCATGGTTTATTCAGATTTTCAAGAAATCCCATTTTTTTGGGAATGACTGTGAGTTTGTTTGGTTTTTTCCTTGTTTTTCCTACTGTCATTACTTTTTCTTTTCTTCTGACGGGAAATATTTTAATGCAGATTCAAATCAGGCTTGAAGAAGAGTTCCTGCTAAAGGAACACGGAGAAATTTATGTGACCTATAAAAAGAGAGTGAAGCGTATGCTGGGCTATTAATTAAACTAATGTTAAAAACAGTTTTGCTGAACTTTTTTGTATCTTTGGCCGGTATAATTTTAAATAAGAAACATGTCGTTACAACAAACTATTGAAAATATCTGGGACAACAGAGATTTATTGCAGAATGAAGACAGCCAGAAGGCAATTAGAGAGGTTATTTCTTTGGTTGATAAGGGTGAACTTCGTACAGCAGAGCCTACTGAAAATGGATGGCAGGTAAATGAATGGGTGAAAAAAGCGGTAGTAATGTATTTTCCGATCCAGAAAATGGAAACTATTGAAGTAGGTCCGTTTGAATTTCATGACAAGATGCCTTTAAAGAGAAATTATGCTGAAAAAGGAGTGAGAGTTGTACCGCATGCGGTTGCCAGAGAAGGAGCTTATATTGCTCCCGGAGTAATTATGATGCCTTCTTATGTAAACATTGGAGCTTATGTAGATTCAGGAACAATGGTAGATACATGGGCAACAGTAGGAAGCTGTGCACAGATCGGTAAAAATGTTCACCTGAGTGGAGGTGTTGGGATCGGTGGAGTATTGGAGCCGTTACAGGCAGCTCCGGTAATCATTGAAGATGACTGCTTTATCGGTTCAAGATGTATCGTTGTGGAAGGAGTTCACGTAGAAAAAGAAGCTGTATTGGGTGCTAATGTAGTATTGACCGCTTCTACAAAAATTATCGACGTTACAGGAGATACACCTGTTGAAATCAAAGGAAGAGTTCCTGCACGTTCAGTAGTTATTCCAGGAAGCTATACAAAACAGTATCCGGCTGGAGAATATCAGGTTCCATGTGCTTTGATTATCGGTCAGAGAAAGGAATCTACAGATAAGAAAACATCTCTGAATGACGCATTGAGAGAGAATAATGTAGCCGTTTAAGATTAATATTTTAATCTAATACCACAATCTTGAAAGAAAAATTTCTTAAAATACTATTAAACCCTAAATATATATTTGGGGTTTATCTTATTATATCCGTTGTTACAGCAATTTCCAAATACCTGAGAGGAGATTATGCGATCAATAATTATCTGATTTTTAAAAATGTATTCTTTAATACCATTTATCAGAAAAACTTATTTATCCATTATCCTGATCTTTATTTTGATCTGAATCATTATGGTGTATTTTTCAGTGTATTGATCGCGCCGTTTGCCATGATGCCGGATTGGCTGGGAATCTCACTCTGGAATATTGCCAATACTTTCATCTTTATCTACGGAATTTATAAACTGCCGTTTTCAGACAGCAAGAAAGCGATTTTCGGGCTGCTTTGTCTTCAGGAATACATTACAGCAGCATTAAGCCTTCAGTTTAATGTAGCGTTGACAGGACTTTTGCTGTTATCCGCAGTATATATTTACGAAAGAAAAGAAGTAAAATCTGTAACCGCAATTTTAATTGGGGTATTTGTGAAAATCTACGGAATTGTAGGACTAACGCAGTTTTTCTTTATTAAAAACAAAACTAAATTTATTCTTTCAGGAGTTGCTATTGCCCTATTATTTTTCGTGCTTCCAATGGCGTATTCAAGTCCGCAGTTTGTGATTCAGTGCTACTCAGACTGGTTTCAGTCTATTGTAGAGAAGAATAATGAAAATCAGGTTCTTGGAAATATGCAGGACATCTCTTTAATGGGCTTTGTCAGAAGAATTTTAGGGGATGCATCTATTTCAAATCTTGTATTTTTAGCAGGCGGACTACCACTTTTTGTTTTGCCTTACATCAGAATTAAACAGTATAAACACTATGCATTCCAACTGATGATTCTGGCTTCAACATTACTGTTTTTGGTATTATTCAGTTCCAGTTCAGAGTCTCCAACCTATATTATTGCGGTGGTAGGAGTGCTGATCTGGTTTTTCCTTCAGAAAGAAAGAACACCATTGATTATTGGATTGCTTGTTTTTGTCATTATTTTTACCTGTTTCTCCACTTCGGATCTTTTCCCGAAATTTGTAAAAGAGAATTATATCATTAAATATTCATTAAAAGCCGTACCTTGTATTGTGATCTGGTTGAGAGTGACTTATGAACTTCTGACTAAAGATTTTGAGAAAAATTACAGCCTGAATTAATACATATGAAGAAAATTTCAATTGTAATTCCCGCCTATAACGAAGAAGGAAATGTCGTAATGATTCATCAGAAAATTAAAGAAGTTTTTGATGGCTTAAGAAATTACGACTTTGAAATCATATTTGTCAATGATGGCAGCAGAGATAATACCCAGCAAAAATTAGAAGAACTTTCCAGTCAGTATGATGAAGTGAAATTCATCGAATTTTCCCGTAATTTCGGACACCAGCCGGCTGTAAAGGCAGGTATGGACAATGCCCACGGAAATGCAGTCATTTCTATGGATGGAGATCTTCAGCATCCGCCGGCGCTTATTCCGGAAATGATTCAGAAATGGGAAGAAGGCTATGATGTTGTTTTTACTTTTAGAACTTATCCTAAAGAGATTTCTTTTTTTAAAAGAAAAACATCAGACTTATTTTACAAGCTTTTATCAAGCCTTTCAGATGTTAACTTAACAAAAGGCGGCGGCTCAGATTTCAGACTATTGGATGCAAGTGCAGTTGAAGTGATGAGAAATTTTAATGAAGACGATCTGTTCCTTAGAGGATTAACGAGCTGGATGGGTTTCAAACAAACAGGAATCGATTTTACTGCAGCAGAAAGACTATCAGGGAAAAGCAGTTACAATCTTAAAAAAATGTTTACTTTTGCCTTTACGGGAATCACTGCTTTCAGTGTAAAACCCCTTTATCTGGCAGCATATCTGGGCTTTTTATTCTCAGCACTTTCAGTAATCGGATATGGAGCCTACGTAATTCATTCATTTATTGCCAAAACAGAGATTTCCGGTTGGGCATCTTTGATTATGACCATTGTTTTCTTTGGAGGACTTCAGCTGATTATCCTTGGAATCATGGGAATTTATTTAGGTAAAATATTTAAACAGGTGAAAGACAGGCCTAATTATATTATTAAAAACAAAAATTTTTAGAATGGTTTTATTGAGTTTTGACATTGAAGAATTTGATATGCCATTAGAATATAAGGGTGAAATTCCCTTTGAAAAGCAGATTTCAATTTCACAGACAGGATTGGAGAGAATCCTCGATATCCTTAAAAAACATAATGCCAAAGCTACCTTTTTTTCCACGGTAGTTTTTGCAGAAAACAGCAAACATCTTATTGAAAGGTTGCTACATGAAGGTCATGAGCTGGCCTCTCACACATGGTTTCATTCAGAATTTGAAGACAAACACCTGAAAGAATCAAGAGAAAGGCTGGAAGAATTATTTTCCACAAAGGTGACCGGATTAAGAATGCCGAGAATGATGCCGGTAGATGAAAAAGCAGTGGAAGAAGCAGGATACGCATACAATTCCTCCATCAACCCTACATTTTTGCCGGGAAGATATAATAATTTAAAAGTATCAAGGACGTATTTCAAAGAAGGAAATGTAACGCAGATTCCGGCTTCGGTTTCTCCTAACTTCAGAATTCCTTTGTTTTGGCTAAGCTTTCACAATTTCCCTTTGTTTTTCTACAAAAAACTGGCTTCGGACACCTTGAAAAAGGATAATTATCTGAATATTTATTTCCATCCTTGGGAATTTGCAGAAATTAAAGATGATACCTTTAAACTTCCTGGATTTACGGTAAAAAACTCAGGAAAAGAGATGGTGGAAAGGTTTGATTCGTTTGTAGGCTGGCTGAAAGAAAAAGGCCATACATTTGGCACATTTCAGGAATTTCAAAAACAGATCCAACGATGAAGATTGCCTTTGATGCCAAACGGTTTTTCCACAATACATCCGGCCTGGGAAACTATTCGAGAGATCTTGTAAGAATTCTTTCCGAATATGAACCGGAGAATGAATATCTGTTATTGAACAAAAATAAGTCCGAGAGAGGGAAAGATATTCTGGAACGCCCGAATGTTCACTTTATTGAAACCTCAAAAGGAAACTTTTCACGTCAGCTGAAAATGGGTAAAGATGCCCAGAAGCAGGACTCAGATATTTTCCATGGATTATCGGGTGAACTTCCTTTAAAATGGGATTCAAAACCTATAAAAAAGGTCGTTACCATTCATGATCTGATCTTCGTAAGATATCCGCAGTATTATTCTTTTTTTGACAGGAAAATCCATTTCTGGAAATTCAAAAAAGCAGTTGATACCGCTGATAAAATCATTGCGATTTCGGAACAGACCAAAAGAGATATTATTCAGTATTTAAAAGTTTCTGAAACTAAAATTGAAGTCATTTATCAGGGCTGTCATCATGCTTTTAAAGAACAGCAGTCTCCGGAATTGATGAAAGCTGTCAAAGAGAAATTTAAGCTTCCCGAAAGGTTTGTACTGAATGTTGGAACCATCGAAGACCGCAAAAATCTTCTGAATGTTGTAAAAGCGATCAACGGTACAGAAATTCCATTGGTTGTGGTGGGACGAAAAACCGGATACTATCAGAAAATAGAACGCTTTCTGAAAAGAAACAAAATGGAAAAACAGGTGCTTTTCCTTGAAGGCGTTTCTATGGATGAGCTGGCCTGTCTCTATAAACTGGCAGATATTTTTGTTTATCCTAGCTTCTTTGAAGGCTTTGGAATCCCTGTCATTGAGGCACTTTTCTCGAAAACTGTTGTCGTTACCAGCAATACCAGTTGTCTGCCTGAAGCAGGTGGAAAAGACTCTGTGTATGTGAATCCTGAGAACGATCTTGATATCCGAGCCAAATTAAAATTTCTCTGGGAAAATGAATCCGAGCGAAAACGCCGTGAAGAAAAGGGTTTCGAGTTTGTTCAGAAGTTTAATGACGAACCCATTGCAAAGGAGCTGATAAATTTTTATCAAAAAATTCTCTGAAAAAACTTTGCATTTTAAAAATAAATCCTACATTTGCATCATAATTCAAACAATGAAACCAATATTTTTAGCATTACATCATTATCATCATCATCTCTGCTAGACGGAATTGATTGATATAAGTATGTGCTAAAATCAAAAATAATTAAAACCGTCTGAGTAAATAGACGGTTTTTTTGTTTCCTGAATTCTCCTCAGAAATTTCAACAGATCAGTTTTTATTTGCTCGGACCCAAAAAGGCAAAATGAGTAAATTAAAAATTGCAATCCAAAAAAGCGGCCGGCTGTACGAAGAATCTCTTCAGCTTCTCAAAGACTGCGGAATCTTCGTCAACAACGGTAAAGACCAGCTCAAAGTTTCAGTAGATAACTTTCCGATGGAAATCATGTATCTCCGGAACTCAGACATCCCGCAATACCTCGAAGACGGGGTGGTGGATGTGGCCATTCTTGGCGAAAATCTTCTGGTTGAAAAAGGTAAAAACATCAAAACTATCCAGAAGCTTGGTTTTTCAAAATGCCGTGTTTCACTGGCTGTTCCCAAAGAAATAGAAACTGATGAGCTCTCTTATTTTCAGGGTAAAAAAATTGCGACCTCTTATCCTAACACCCTCAAAAACTTTTTAGAAAACCAGGGAATTGTATCAGACATTCACGTCATTTCGGGTTCTGTAGAAATAGCTCCTAATATCGGTCTGGCGGACGGAATATGTGATATTGTGAGTTCCGGAAGTACTCTATTTAAAAACGGATTAAGAGAAACAGTCACTTTGCTGAAATCGGAGGCAGTTTTGGCTCAAACGCCTCAATTATCAGCTGAAAAAGAAGCCATTCTTGAAAAATTTGTATTCAGAATCAAAGCAGTTTTAAAAGCAAAAAATTCAAAATACATTCTGATGAATGTTCCCAACGAAAAAATCCGGAAAGTAGCTGATGTTCTTCCTGTTTTAAAGAGTCCTACGGTGATTCCGCTTGCAGAAGAAGGCTGGAGCAGTATTCATTCTGTGATTGATGAAGAGCGTTTCTGGGAAGTGATTGATGAACTGAAAGAAAATGGTGCTCAGGATATCTTAATCATTCCAATTGATAAAATGGTTATTTAAAAAAATAAGAATGGTTAATGTTGGCCGATGCAAAGACGCAATAGAATAAAAATTAAGACTGTTTTAAGACGCAAAGATTTTATCTGCGATAAAATTGAATACTGTTTAATACTCACATACTTGCTGAAAATCTAAGATTTTCTTGCGCCTTAAAAAGATATAGGAATTAAAAACTTTGCGCCTTTGCGTAAAAAACAATTAAAAATAATACAATGAAAATATATAGATATCCCACAAAAGACAGCTGGAAAGACTTAGTAAAACGCCCTGTTTTGGAACAGAAAGAAATTTCAGGTCTGATCACAGAAATATTTGCAGAAGTTGAAAAAAATGGTGATAAAGCTTTAATAGAATTCAACAAAAAGTTTGATAAAGCAGAAACCTCAATCTTAAAAGTTTCTGAAATTGAGATCAAGGAGGCAGAAAATCAGATTCAAGATGAATTAAAGCAAGCCATTCAACAGGCGAAGGAGAATATTTCAACATTTCACGCCTCTCAGAAACAGGAGATTCAAAAAATTGAAACCACAAAAGGAGTGGTTTGCTGGCGTGAAAATCGTGCTGTAGAGAGAGTCGGGATTTATATTCCGGGAGGAACAGCACCTTTATTTTCTACAGTGTTGATGTTGGCGGTTCCTGCAAATCTGGCCGGATGTAAAGAAATAGTTCTTTGTACGCCGCCGGATAAAGATGGGAATATCAATCCTGCAATCCTATATGCAGCAAAGCTTTGCGGTGTTTCAGAAATCTTTAAAACAGGTGGGGCGCAGGCTGTTGCAGCGATGACTTTTGGAACAGAGAGTATTCCGGCTGTCAATAAGATTTTCGGTCCTGGAAACCAGTTTGTTGTAGCGGCCAAAGAATATGCACAACGGTATGGAGTAGCTATTGATATGCCTGCCGGACCAAGTGAAGTTCTTGTGATTGCAGATGAACAGGCTGTTCCTGAATTCTGTGCTGCAGATCTTCTTTCACAGGCAGAACATGGAAGCGACAGTCAGGTAGTTTTTATCACTACAGATCTTAAAGTTTTTAATGAAACAATAAGTACTGTTGAGCAGCAAATCAAAGAATTACCAAGAAATGAATTTGCGGCCCAGGCCTTGGAAAACAGTTCTTTCATTTTGATCAATACCCTGAAAGAAGCTCTTGAGTTCAGCAATCTTTATGCTCCTGAACACCTTATTCTGGCCATCAATGATTTTGAAAAATATATACCGGAGGTTCAGAATGCAGGTTCGGTTTTCCTCGGAAATTACTCCTGTGAAAGTGCCGGAGACTATGCCAGCGGAACCAATCACACGCTTCCTACCAATGGTTATGCAAAGAATTACAGTGGCGTATCCCTGGATAGTTTTGTGAAGAAAATAACATTTCAGCAACTTTCCAGAGAAGGACTTCAAAATTTGGGAAAAACCATAGAGCTCATGGCTGAAGCAGAAGGTTTGTTTGCTCACAAAAATGCAGTTTCGATAAGATTGAAATAATAAATTGTTGGAAAACGCAAAGACGCAAGAGAATTATAATGAAAACCCTTTTTAAGACGAAAGGATTTTATCTCCGATAAAATTGAATGCCAAATATTTTGATCTCTCACAGATTCTCCAAATGAAGAAGACAAATATAAAAATCTGTGAAATTTATGAAATCTGTGGAAAAAAATAATGACACATCACTTGCTGAAAATCTTTGATTTTCTTGCGCCTTGAAGAAACATAAAGATTAAAAAACAAAGATTAAAAAACTTTGCGCCTTTGCGTTTACCCAAAAAAGAATTTAAACCATTAAGAAAAATGAAACTTTTAAGTAAAATTAAGATTCAAATACATTTGAATTCAGCTCACTGCTTAAAAACGATTTTATATTAATTTTTTTATAAAGAAAGTCAATACAATGAAAAACAACAGTATCAAAACACTCGTAAGAGAAAATATATTACAATTACAGCCATACATCAGTTTCAGGGATCACAATGAATTTAATGCTCCGGTAATGCTGGATGCGAATGAAAGCCCTTTTGGAGAATGCAACCGTTACCCTGATTCTACCCAGAAAAAGCTTAAAAGAAAGCTTGCAGGGATTAAAAAAGTTGCACCTTCACAGATCGCCATAGGAAACGGAAGTGATGAGCTGATAGATCTTATCATTAAAATTTTTTGCGAGCCTAAAAAAGATGCCATTCTGATGATGAATCCGTCCTTTGCGATGTACGGTTTCTATGCAGCAATCAATGAAAATAAAATTCTGAGACTGGATCTGGATGAAAACTTTGAAATCGTTAAAAATGATTTTTTAAAAACAGCAGAAGATCCTTCACTGAAGATTTTCTTTTTATGCTCGCCCAATAATCCTACGGGAAACAGTGTGGATGATATTGAATTTTATATTCAGAATTTCAGCGGAATTGTAGTGGTAGATGAAGCGTATATCGAATTCTCTGGTAAAAAATCAAGTCTTGAGTTGTTGGAAAAATATTCTAACCTGATTGTGCTGCAAACCTTCTCTAAAGCATGGGGAATTGCCGGAGCAAGAGTAGGTATGGCATATGCATCTGAAGAAATTATCAGTCTTATTAATACGGTAAAAGCACCTTATAATGTGAATGTTTTGAGCCAGGAATTGATTTTAAAGACTCTGGCGGAAGAAAACAGACTTCAGGAGAACGTAAGTCGTATTCTGGAAGAAAGAACATGGCTGAAACAGCAGTTTGAAGGAATTCAATGTATTTCAGAAGTCTTTTCAACAGATGCCAATTTCTTTCTGATCAGAATGGAAAATGTTGATAATGTCTATGCAAAAATGCTGGAAGAGGAAGTTTTAACCAGCAGAAGAGATCCGGCCATTCCGGGATGTATCAGGATTAATGTGGGAAACCGTGCCGAAAATGAAAAATTAATTAATCTTTTAAAAAGTATCTAACAATGAAAAAAGTACTCTTTATAGACCGCGACGGAACGCTTATTATCGAACCGCCTACAGATTTTCAGGTTGATTCTCTGGAAAAGCTTGAGTTTTATCCGGGAGTTTTTCAAAATCTTGCAAAAATTTTCAATGAATTAGATTATGAATTGGTAATGGTTACCAATCAGGATGGATTGGGAACTGAGAGTTTCCCTGAAGACGATTTCATAAAACCTCATGAGAAAATGTTGCAGGCATTTGAAAATGAAGGGATAACTTTCAGTGATATTTTGATTGACAGAAGCTTTGAATCCCAAAATCTTCCCACCAGAAAACCCGGAGTTGGAATGCTCGGAAAATATATTTATGGGAATTACGACCTTGAAAATTCCTATGTAATTGGTGATCGAAGTACTGATGTTCAACTTGCTAAAAATCTTGGTACTAAAGCTATTTACCTTAACAAAAACTTAAATAGCGAAGCGGAGCTATCTACTTTAAAATGGTCGGAGATCTATCAGTTCTTAAAATCAGGAATGAGAAAGGCTAAAGTATCCAGAAAAACCAATGAAACAGATATAGAAATTACGGTCAATCTTGATGGAAACGAAAAATCAGATATTTCAACCGGGCTTAAATTTTTTGATCACATGCTGGACCAGATTGCCAGACACGGAAATATGGATCTTACGATTAAAGTGAACGGTGATCTTGCCGTAGATGAACACCACACGATAGAAGATACTGGAATTGTGCTGGGAGAAGCTATTTTAAAAGCCTTAGGAAAGAAAAAAGGTATTGAGCGATATGGTTTCCTGCTTCCGATGGATGACTGTCTTTCTCAGGTGGCTATCGATTTCGGAGGAAGATCATGGCTGGTTTGGGATGCAGAATTTAAAAGAGAAAAAATAGGAGATGTACCTACGGAAATGTTTTTTCACTTTTTTAAATCATTTACAGATGCTTCAAAATCGAATCTGAACATCAAAGCAGAAGGGGATAACGAACACCACAAAATTGAATCCATCTTTAAAGCCTTTGCAAAGGCTGTTAAAATGGCAGTGAATCAATCAGATACTAATTACAGTCTGCCTTCTACAAAAGGAAGTTTATAAATATGATCGCCATAATAAAATACAACGGAGGAAACGTAAATTCCGTTCAGAATGCCCTCAACAGACTGAATGTTGATTCTGTGATCACCGATGATCCCGAACAGATTTTAAAAGCTGACAAAGTGATCTTTCCGGGCGTGGGAGAAGCTTCATCAACCATGAAACTGCTGAAAGAAAAAGAGCTTGATCTGTTGATTCCTGGTCTTACACAGCCGGTTTTAGGAATATGCCTGGGTATGCAGCTGATGTGCGGGGAAAATGAAGAAGGAGATACTGAAGGAATGGGGATTTTTGATATCAATGTCAGAAAGTTTCCGGCAAAGGATATTGTTCCCCATATGGGCTGGAATACCGTTTCCGGGCAGACTTCGCCACTGTTTTCAGGAATTGAAAAGAGTAGTGATGTGTATTTCGTTCACAGCTATTATTGTGAACTGTCAGACTATACAACATCTGTTTGTGATTATATCCTGCCTTTCAGTGCTTCTTTGCAGAAAGACAATTTCTATGCAGTACAGTTTCACCCGGAAAAATCGGGAATAGTGGGAAATCAGATCGTTAAGAACTTTATAAATTTATAATCATGAAAATAATTCCGGCTATTGATATTATCGACGGGAAATGTGTCCGTTTGTCAAAAGGAGATTACAATACAAAGAAAATATACAATGAAGATCCTGTAGAAGTGGCAAAAGAGTTTGAAAGCTTTGGGATTCAATACCTTCATTTGGTGGATCTTGATGGGGCGAAATCAAAGCATATTGTCAACCAGAAAGTTCTGGAAAATATTGCCCGTTCTACTTCGCTGCATATCGACTTTGGAGGAGGGCTAAAAACTCAGGAAGATATTGAAACCGCTTTTAATTCCGGGGCAAAGCAGATCACTTTAGGAAGTATTGCCGTTCAGGATCCTGAATTTTGTTTTGGAATGATTGAAAAATATGGAGCGGAGAAGATCATTTTGGGTGCAGACTGTGAAAACAGAAAGATTAAAACATCCGGATGGCTGGAAGAAAGCGCTCATGATATCATTGATTTTATCCTTCAGTATCAGGAAAAAGGAATACAGACCGCTATTTGTACTGATATTGCAAAAGATGGGATGCTGGAAGGCCCCTCAACAGGGCTCTATATTGAGATTTTATATAAAACATCTGTTCAGCTGGTAGCAAGCGGCGGTATTTCAGGTATTGCTGATGTCTATAAGATGAAGGATATCGGCTGTGCAGGGACGATCATCGGAAAAGCAATTTATGAGGGAAAAATAAGTTTACAACAACTTCAAAATTTTATTGAAAATGCTTAAGAAAAGAATTATCCCATGTCTGGATATTAAGGATGGAGCGACTGTAAAAGGTGTTAACTTTGAAGATCTAAAAAGTGCCGGAGATCCGGTAGAACTTGCCAAAAAATATGAGCAGGAAGGAGCTGATGAGCTTGTTTTTCTGGATATTACAGCGACCATTGAAGATAGAAAAACATTTGTGGAGCTGGTAAAAGATATCGCGAAAGAATTAAGTATCCCTTTTACAGTAGGAGGCGGAATTTCGTCTGTAGAGGATGTGAGAAATCTTTTGGAGGCAGGAGCAGACAAGATCAGCATTAATTCTTCAGCCGTAAAAAATCCGGGTCTTATTTCTGATCTGGCCCAAGAATTCGGAAGCCAATGCGTTGTGGTAGCCATTGATACAAGACTGGTGGGAGATAAAGATCTGGTTCATATCAAAGGAGGAAGAGAAGCCACAGCACTTTTAACGATGGAATGGGCTCAAGAAGCAGCAGCATTAGGAGCAGGTGAAATATTGCTGACTTCCATGGATGGTGATGGTACAAAAAACGGTTTTGATATTAGGATTACAAAGCTGGTTTCAGAAAATATAAGCATTCCGGTGATTGCTTCCGGAGGTGCTGGTACCATTGATGATTTTGTTAAAGTATTTAATGAAACAAAAGCTACAGGAGGCTTGGCAGCCAGTATTTTCCACTTTAATGAAATAGGAATTCAGGATTTGAAACAACAGTTAAAAACTCAAAAAATTGAAGTACGATGAAAATAGATTTTAATAAAGATAATGGCCTTGTACCTGTGGTTATTCAGGACAACAGAACATTGCAGGTTTTGATGCTGGGCTACATGAACGAGGAAGCTTTTGAAAAAACACAGGCAGAAGGAATTGTTACTTTTTTCAGCCGTTCCAAAAACAGACTGTGGACAAAAGGTGAGGAATCGGGTAATTTTTTAACGGTAAAAAGTATTGACATCGACTGTGATCAGGATACCATTTTAATTAAAGCTGTTCCGAAAAATGTGGTTTGTCATACAGGCAGTTTTAGTTGTTTCGGGGAAAAGAATACTAAAGGATTTCTGTATGAACTGGAAGAAAAAATCTCTCAGAGAATAGATACGAAGGCTGAAGACTCATATACTTACTCATTATATCAGAGAGGAATCAATAAAATGGCTCAAAAAGTAGGAGAGGAAGCCGTAGAATTGGTTATAGAAGCAAAAGACAATAATGATGATCTCTTTAAAAACGAAGCTGCAGATCTGCTGTATCACTTTTTAATTTTATTGAAAGCCAAAGGATTTTCAATGGAGGAGATTGAAGAGATTCTTAAAAGCAGGAATAAATAAACAACTTTCTCAACTGTAACAAAAGTAAATATCAAGCCACTAATCCTTCGGAAACGAATATCTATGAAATTAAAATTAACCTTACTTGCAGTTTTGTTTGTTCAATCTGCTTTTGCCCAGAAAAACTGTAACGAACTTTATTCTCAGAAATTTACTAAGCAGCAGCTGGAGCAGGATGTAGACTTTATTAAGGCAAAAATAACCAATGCACACGTCAATCCCTATACAGAAATTTCAAAATCAGAATTTGAAAAAAAATATACAGATATCCGTAATTCTCTGAAAGATGGCATGACGCAGAAGGATTTTTATTACCTAGCAAAGCCTTTGATTGTCACATTGAACGACGAACATAGTTCAATGTCTGACTTTTGCGTTACTGACAGCATTAGAAAAAGCATGAAAGTTTTACCGTTGAAATTCAAATATGAAAATGGCAAAATGCTTCTTACGGAAAACTATTCAGACAGTAAACCTACTATTGGTGACGAAGTGATTTCGCTGAATAATATACCAATTCATGAAGTCCTGGAGACCTGTGCCCAGACTATTCCGGGCGCTAAAGAAGAACGAATACCCATAGCCGTTGATCGGTTTTGGATAATGATTAATAAGTACTGTTACTTTATCACAGATGACTACAACCTGAAGTTTAAAAGCGGTCTGCAAACAGTGGTTAAAAGTATTTCTCTGGAACAGCTGAAAGCCAATGCTTCAAAGTCTCAGCCTAAGAAAAAAGAAGATCTTAAACCTCTTGATTATAAAAAAATAAAGGATTATGCTTATTTGACAGTCAATACTTTTGATGACAGAAATACATTCACTCTGGAAGAATGGAAAACAAAATTGGACAGTATTTTCAGTCAGATCAAAAAAGACAATGCTAAAAATTTAGTCATTGATGTTCACAACAATTCCGGAGGAAATTCTGCGGTTGGAAATTTGCTTATTAACTATTTTTCAGATAAAACGTATTATACTTATCAGGGAAAATTTAAAAAAAGTAAAGAATACGCTGATTATTTAAAAGCAAACAATAAAGAATCTGCAGAATATAGCAAAATAAAAGATGGTGATTACTATCCGATCCGTTCTCGTTCTGTAACAGCGGATGAAAATCCGTTGCGATTCCATGGGAAGACTTATATCATTGTTGGGAAAAATACATTTTCCAGTGCTATGATGTTCAGCGTCATGGTTTTGGATAACAAATTGGCAGAAGTAGTAGGTGAAGCACCTGAAAGAGGACATCCCAATCATTTTGGTGAATTGATTAGTTTTCAGACTCCCAACACCAAACTTGATTTCCTTTTTGGGGTTAAAGAATGGATCAGGTCGGCAGGAAATATATTACCTAACAAGCTTATCCCTATAAAAGTTATTGATTTAAATAACAAAACAAGAGAACAGATTGTTGAAGAACTTTAAAATTCTATGTGGTTGTATTTAATGCATAAAAACAAAACAGCAGAAATAGAATAACCCTGCTGTTTTTTTATTATCAATGAATTGATTTCTTATCTTTCAATCATAATATTCTTAACAAGGGTTTCTTCACCCACTTTCAAAACTCCAACATAGACTCCGTTCTGAAGGGATGAAACATTAACCTTTCTTTCGTTATTTACTTTTAAAAGTGACCTTCCCAAAGAATTGCTGATTTCAAAACTGAAATCCATTCCCTTAAAATCCGGTAAGTCAATATTAATTAGATTATTAGCTGGATTAGGATAGATCTTTACAGCTTCCAGTGAATTTTTTGATGCGGGTCTGCTCATGGTAGTTGATGCTGCTGCAAAATGCTGTAGGGCACCCACGGTTGCTTTTCCGATCTTGTATACGTAAACAGGATCCATATTGGTGAAAGTATCCTTAGAACTGTGAGGATAAGTGCTTCTTATCCTTTCAAAAAATCCGGTAATCACTTCACCTTTCTGTTCGAAAGGAATATAATCCGTATCAGCTGCCGGATCTACGGCAGTCAGAAGAGGTGAGTAGAGTGCAGTACAATTTCTCAGTTGTTGTGTGACAGCTGCAGAAGCTGCATTATTACTGGATACTCCTCCCTGATCTTCATCACAATATACGGTGGTATTATTATTTCCTTTCACGCCGCCTACCTGATCCAGATTGAAAACCAGTTTGATATCCAATTTGCGGACACCTCCCTGATATACTACATTATTCACATAATGGCTGCTTCCTTTTAGCCCTTGTTCTTCCCCGGAAAAATGAATGAACTTTATAGAATATTCAGTAGGAACATTTCTCAGAATTCTTGCGGCTTCCAGTATAATTGAAGTTCCGCTGCCATTATCATTCACTCCCGGGCCATAAATGGTATCGAAATGTCCGCAGATAATAACATATTTGTTAGGATAAAGCGTTCCGGTTTTGGTAATAATTAAATTTTTCGAACTGGTGCTTCCAAAGGTAAAAGGACTTTCTTCTATCTGGCTGGCCGTATAACCGTAAGAAAGATACTTGTTTTTGATCCAGTTCAATGTATTGGTATTCGCTACTGAACCTGTTGTTTTTACCCCTAAATTACTAAACTCCTGAAGATTGGTGGTGATATTGGTTTGGGTAACCATATCTGCTCTGTCTTTGTAAGCCTGAATAAAAGTTTGAGCCGCAATACTCTGCATCATCAA
Source organism: Chryseobacterium sp. DZ-32 (assembly GCF_059587025.1). Lineage (NCBI taxonomy): Bacteria > Pseudomonadati > Bacteroidota > Flavobacteriia > Flavobacteriales > Weeksellaceae > Chryseobacterium > Chryseobacterium sp. DZ-32. The sequence goes on along the minus strand of NZ_JCAIOM010000010.1, from coordinate 195,661 downwards.
TGCTGAGCATAAAAGTGTTGTGAATTTTTTCATATATAATATTATTTGGTGACACGAATGTAGTAAATAAATCACAACGAAGTGTTTAATGTGTTAAAATAAAATAATATTTATTATGAATATCATATTAATTATCGTAATTGCCTTATGAATAGTATAATGCAGTTCTGGCAAAAAAAAAGACCTTTGAATAGCTTCAAAAGTCTTTTTTTCGTATTGTATACTGGTTTATCTTTCAATCATCACTTTTCTGACAACCTTTTGATCTCCAATTTTTAAAATTCCGATATAAGCTCCGTTTTCCAGGCCTGAAGCATTAATACTTGTTTCATTGTTTCTCCTGAAAATGGAACGCCCCTGAAAATCTGTTATTTCAAAAGTGAAATTTTTAATTCCGGAGTCCGGAAGTTCAATATTGATAACATCTTTGGCTGGATTTGGATAGATTTTCACACTTTCCAACGTATTTTTTCCGATGGTTTCATTCGTTCCCAACGTACCGGTGGCAACGGCGAAATGCTGCAATGCTCCCACAGAAGCTTTTCCTATCTTGTAAATATAAACAGGATCAGTGTTGGCAAAAGTATCATTCACTGTATGTGGATAGGTACTTCTTATTCTTTCAAAAAAGCCTGTGATCACTTCACCTTTTTGTTCAAAAGGAATATAATCTGTATCAGCAGCCGGATCTACGGCAGTCAGAAGAGGAGAGTAGAGCGCTGTACAGTTTCTCAGTTCCTGAGTTACAGCAGCCGAAGCGGCATTATTGGAAGAAAGTCCGCCCTGATCCTCATCACAGTAAACGGTATTGTTGTTATTTCCCATAACACCACCTACCTGATCGAGATTAAAAACAAGTTTAATATCCAGAACACGGGTGCTGCTCTGATACGCTACATTGTTGACATAATGTTTGCTTCCCAGAAGTCCTTGCTCTTCCCCGGAGAAGTGAATGAATTTTATAGAATATTCAGTCGGAACATCTTTCAGAATTCTTGCTGCTTCAAGAATGATAGACGTTCCGCTTCCGTTATCATTGATTCCCAGGCCAGTGATACTGTCGAAATGTCCGCAAATGATTACGTATTTATTGGGGTATACCGTTCCTGTTTTGGTAATAACAAGGTTTTTAGAATTATAGCTCCCTGCTGTAAAAGGGTCTTCTCCAATCTGGCTGGCTGTATATCCGTAAGAAAGATACTTGTTTTTGAGCCATGTCAGCGCATTGGCATTAGCTGGTGAACCCGTGGTTTTCACCCCTAGATTAGCAAATTCCTGAAGGTAAGTGGTAATATTGGTTTGATTTACCATATCCGCCCTGTCCTGATAAGCCTGAATGAAACTTTGAGCTCCAATACTTTGCATAGCAACAGAAGCGAATAAAAAAGCAGCGATTTTTTTCATTGTATGAGAGTAATGCTGAATATTCCAGAATGCAACAGATGCGGAATATTCGTCAGACATTATTTATTAATGATAATTTTTTTTGTGGTATTTCCCTTATCGGTTGTAACAGTAAAAGTATAAACCCCGTTTGTTAACCCTGATATATTTATTTTTTCCTGATTTTCAAGGTTTAAAACAGTATTTCCTGCCATGTCATTGACTTCAACTTTAAATTGTTTTACTTTCTCCTGAAATTCCACAGTCACAAGATCTTTAGCTGGATTAGGATAGAACCTGATGGCTTCTGTTGAGTGTTGTGCTGTATCTTTGGTGCTTAAAAGATTGCTGGTTGTAGAGGCAACGGCAAAGTGCTGTAAAGCTCCCACAGCTGCTTTTCCTACATTGAAGACATATACAGGATCCAGGTTGGCAAAAGTATCACTTACTGTATGTTCGTTTTCACTTCTCAGATATTCGTAGAACCCGGTAATGGTGTATCCTTTCGCTTCAAAAGGCATATAATCGGAGCTGTAAGCATACGAAAGATTCGTCTGAAGAGGAGAGTAAAGGGTAGTACAGTTCATCAGTTCCTGTGTTACAGCAGTAGAGGCTGCATTGTTGGAAGACACCCCACCAGTATCTCTTTCGCAGGTAATCGTATTATTGTTATTTCCAATAAGCCCACCCACCTGGTCAATATTTAAAACCAGTTTTATATCCAGAACCTGACTGCCATTCTGATAAGCTACATTATTTACATAATGGTTACTTCCCACAAGCCCCTGTTCTTCCCCGGAAAAATGAATAAACTTGATAGAATATTCCGTGGGAACATTTTTCAATATTCTTGCTGCTTCAAGAATAATGGAAGTGCCGCTTCCATTGTCACTTACTCCAGGGCCTACAATTGTATCATAATGTCCGCAGATAATAACATATTTGTTAGGGTAGACTGTTCCCGTTTTGGTAATAATTAAATTTTTTGAAGTGCTGCTTCCGTAAGTAAAAGAATCTTCGGACATGTTAGTTGCTGTATATCCGTAGGACAGATATTTGTTTTTAAGCCAGTCAAAAGCATTGTTATTGGCTGTTGTGCCAGTTTTTTTAATTCCAAAACCTGCAAATTCCTGAAGGTTTGTACTAATATTGGTTTGGGTAACCATATCTGCTCTGTCCTTATAAGCTTGAATAAAACTTTGTGCACTTATATTCTGCAGTGCAATGGATGTGAGCAAAAAAGCTGCAACTTTTTTCATTTTTGATACTTTCTTTAGAGATTGCTAATATAGCAATAAATCATCATTTATTGTTGATTATTAACTGGAATAGTGTTGATTTGTTTGATTTATCAATAATAATTTATCTTTTTATTAAATTTATTATTGTGTTAGGTTAAAATTCGCTAAATAAATAAAATTTAGGTAAATTTTTCTTTATTATTGAATATGTTTAATGATAAATTCATCTTTTGTGAATTCTAACTCATAAAGTTTACTGTTGATATGGCAATTAGAATGGAATTTACCATATAAGAAATTGAAAAGTATATAACAAAAAAATCCCGGGAAAACCCGGGACTTATATTGATAACAAAATCTATTCTACATTATTTTACTTGATCTACAACAGCTTTGAAAGCTTCAGGGTGATTCATTGCTAAATCTGCTAAAACTTTTCTGTTAAGTTCGATGTTGTTCTTTTTAAGAGCTCCCATAAATTGAGAGTAAGACATTCCGTGCTCTCTGGTTCCCGCGTTGATACGAGTGATCCAAAGTGCTCTGAAATTTCTCTTTTTCTCTTTTCTACCACGGTAAGCATATTGCATTGCTTTTTCTACCGCGTTTTTAGCTACAGTCCAAACGTTCTTTCTTCTTCCGAAATAACCTTTAGCGTGCTTAAAAATTTTCTTTCTGCGAGCTCTTGAAGCTACGGCATTTACTGATCTTGGCATAATTTAAATTGTTTTTTTGAAAAGGGCGGCAGTGTTATTGCTCTTATTTGCACCGTTTCAGGGTTAAAATTGTGAATTTGTTTGAATTCTTATAAACCGAATATAGATTTATAAAAACTACTTAATTGCTAATTGACGTTGAACGCTTTTCTCATCCACTTTAGCTACGTAAGAAGTAGACGTAAGATTTCTCTTCTGCTTAGTTTCTTTCTTAGTTAATATGTGGCTTTTGTAAGCGTTTTTTCTTTTGATCTTACCTGTTCCGGTAAGAGCAAAACGTTTCTTAGCACCTGATTTCGTTTTTAATTTTGGCATTGTTTTGCTTTTTTATTGTTTTTGTTATCAATATCTGTTTTGGCTACTCCTAAAGACATTAGGAATAATAGTGTGCAAAATTACGAAAAAAAAGTGATACACGAAAGGAATTTTTAATGTATATCAACAGGAAGGTCTTTTGGGTTGAATTATAAAGGCAAACCCATATCAATACGGATTTGCCTTCAGTGCTATACGTTCATAAAAACGTAATGATGTTCTTATTCTTATTATGATTTAAAAAACTCCAGAAGATCTCTGTTGATGGTTTCAGCCTCTGTAGTTGGCATTCCGTGTGGAAAACCAGGATAGGAAATCAGTTTTCCGTTTTTAAGAAGGGTAGCAGCTACCTTGCCTGTGGTTTCAAAAGGTACAATCTGATCATCTTCGCCATGCATTACCAATACCGGAACTTCTACGCTTTTAAGATCCTCGGTGAAATCTGTCTCAGAGAATGCTTTCACACAATCATAATGTGCTTTGATAGAACCGCTCATTCCCTGTCTCCACCAGTTTCTCTGAATACCTTCAGAAACTTTGGCTCCTTCTCTGTTGTATCCATAAAAAGGGAAGGTAATATCAATAAAGAATTGTTGTCTGTGTTTCGCCGTATTATTTCGGATATCATCAAAAACAGAGATGGGAACTCCATTAGGATTGTTCTCATTCTGAACCATAATTGGAGTTACTGCACTCACCAGAACAGCTTTTGCAACTCTTCCTCTACCATGTTTTGCTACATACCGGATCACTTCACCGCCTCCTGTAGAATGTCCCACATGAATCACATCTTTTAAGTCCAGCGCTTCAACAATTTCTGCCACATCAGAAGCATAAGTATCCATATCATGTCCGTAAGGAGTCTGTTCGGATCTTCCGTGGCCTCTTCTGTCATGAGCAATTACTCTATAACCCTGTTCCAGAAAGAAGAACATTTGGGCATCCCAGTCATCACTTGATAATGGCCATCCGTGGTGAAAGAAAACCGGCTGTCCTTTCCCCCAATCTTTGTAATAAATTTCTGTTCCGTCTTTTAATGTAAGTGTGCTCATTGTTTCTTTTTTTAATATTAATAAATAGTGTGTTTGATTTTTTATATCACAAATGTAGATAGAAAATCTTTAGAATATCTTGATCTAAGATAATAATTGTTTAAAAATTTGTTAACAATAATAATGTATAGGTAATACTCTTCAAAGAGTAAATAGGTTGAAAATGTTTTTGTTACGAAGAAAACACTCAAAAAAGTAAGGCAGCACAAAATATACCTGATAATCGGGATTGCAGTATTTGACGGTTCTCTCTAATATTGACGATGAATATGAAACATACAATTAAGGCAGGTTTGATCATTTCTATGTTCAGTCGAACCTGCTGAACTTATTGTTAACCTGTAAATTTAAACCCATATGCTTTCATCTGCAGACCTACACCTGGAAAGAGCTTTATTTTTTGCTGTCTTAATTATATTTTTTGGAGCAGGATTCCTGTGCACGCTGATTACTTTCATTATCAATTTTATACAAAAGAAAGATAAAAAAGTGGTGTATTACCTTCTTATATTTCTTATTTCCGGCCTTATTGGAGTAGTTTTAACTGCATTTTATTGTTACATGATCCTGTTTGAACAGGCCGAAACCTACAGGCCATAAAGAAGATGTGATGCATTATATTATGAAACAGACTAAACTAAAAACCACTGATATCAGGGATGTTTTTATACCGTCCCTATTTTTATCTTTGGCCTAAAAATCTAATAAAGATAAAACGGTTAAATCTCTCCGGATAAACAATAATTTATAACTTTTATAGCTTTCTTTTTCACACCCGATTCAACGATAAATTCTTATTTCGAATAAACACTAAAAAACTATGGGTAAAAACACTAGCCAGATACAATGGAGTGAGGAAGAAGCTGTAAAAGTAATATTGCTGCGTATATTTGTAATTTGCAGCTACTCGGGAGGCAACCTTAGGTAACAGGGAATGCTGTGATGCTTTCCGATATGTTAAAATTGAATGAATGGCACACCGGATTTATTTATACAATTACGATCAAAAAACAAATCAGACATTCGATACCTATCTGGGCGAGTGGAATTATGAAATTCCATTATTGCTGTATCCTCTGCTGGCAGAAGATATCAAAGTGGAAGGTGTTGAATTTTTCTCCGATAAAAACCAGGGAATTGTTCAGCTGCGTTACTTTTTCAATCTGCTGGCAGATACTTATCAGCTTCATTACAAGAAGGCTTATTACGAACCCGTTAATAAAATGTTCGAGTTTCTGGAAGCTTTACCTTATGACACTTTTGTATTGAATGCAACAGATGTTTTCAATATGAACGAAGAAGAACATACGGTACAGGCAAAGGAATGGCTGGTAGAAATTCAGCAGAAAAGCAAGCTGTATAAAAAGGCTGTTAAAGCCCGCAATCTTTCGCTGCTGGATTCCTTGTTCTCACAGACAGGATATTCCTCATTTCTTGAAATTTTACAAACCGACTGGATTAATTACGGATTAGGATATTTTGAAGAGCTTGCCTATAAAAAAGCGGCATCTTCTGTATTTGAAGAGAACGGGAAATTCGGCCTTAAAGATGCAAAAGGTGCTGTTTTAGCTCCTGCGGTTTATGACGATATTTTTGAAGCAGATGATTACTACAATATATCGGTAATTCAAAAAGGGGCTTTGTTCGGTTACCTGCAAAGTGACGGAAAAGAATGGATTTCTCCGGTGTATGAAGATGCTTTTGACGTATTCGATTTTGGGCAGGAACCTTTAGGTGAAGTAAAAGTGAATGGCAAATCAGGGATTTTAAAAATCTATTCAAACACCTGGATGATTCCTGCGGAATACGATGCCATTGAAAGGACAGCCTATGGATTTTTTTTGGTAGAAAAAGATGGAAAATTCGGAGTTTACAACGATGAAAACACACTGATTATCCCTATTGAAAGCGAAAATCCATATGAATATGATTATTTCCCTGAATTATTTTTCACCAGACAAAAAGGTACCGGCCAACGAAAGTATTATACGAAAGAAGGAAACTATCTCGGAGACTTTTTAGAAGGCAGCATCTCAAAAGCAAGTACTTGTTTCTGGATCAAACCGAACAAATTTGACAAGAAGGGTAGATTGATTGACGAGAAAGGGCACCTCATTATAGACGAAGCAGATCAGATGATCTTAATTGATAATTATGAAACTCTTGCTGTTCGTAAAGACAAAAGCTGGAAGATCTATCATGCTTTAAAACACCAGTTTCTGCTGGAAAATGAATCTGTTAGTAAAATAAAAGCACAGTACAATGCCGGATATAAAAATAATGTCTTTATCCTGGAAACCAACATAGGATCAGGACTTTTTGATGCAGGTAATGGAAATTGGTTAATCACTCCCCAACCGGAAATTAAGCAGATTCACTATCTGGAAAATGGATTTTTATCGGTTCAAAAAAATGAAGGGTATCAATTGTTCGATTTTGAGAATGGTCTGTCAGCCCAATTGTATGATTATATTTCCAATCCTTTGAATTACAGAACAGAAGAAGGTTTGTTGTTTCTGTATCAGGGTGAAAATATGTTGAGCATGCATGAAGACAAAAGCATTCACCGGGTAGAGGCTTCCGAATATGGTGCCGTTTATCTGGACCGGTATTCATTCCGGGGAAAAGATCTGGAATACTTTACTTCCTTTTATAACCGTTGGAAAAGCCAGAAAGGTAAGAACCCCGAACAATTCATGGAGGTTGGAACGATTAAAAAAATGGCTTTTGACGAAAAGGAAAACCAGAATTACCACGAAGCACTTCGTCTTTTTGAGTTATCTGCTCAAAAGGGTGACATGGATAGTTTGGTAGAAATAGGGTTACTGCTTACGGATCCTGAAATAGAATCATTATTTGATCCGCAAAAAGGCATTGCGTATTACGAAAAAGCAGCACAACGAAACCACCCTGTAGCCTGGAACAATATCGGGGCTTTGTACCATAACGGAATTGGGTATTCTTTTAATATCAAAAAAGCAATTGAGGCCTATGAAAAGAGTGCCGAGCTTGGTGACGAAATGGCTCTTGTCAACCTGGGTGATCTGTATTATTTTGGACAACACGTGAAGCAGGATTACAATAAAGCTTTGGATTTTTATCAGAAAGCTGAGAAAAAATACGCCTACAATTACGATAAAATCTCAGAAATCTATTACCAGTTAAGAGACTATAAAAACCTTTTGGTATACTTGAAGAAAGACTATGATCAATCTTATTCCGGGATTTATTACGGCATTATTTACGAACACGGTATGGGAGTAAAAACGGATCTGAAGAAAGCCATTAAGTATTATGAACAGGCCAATACTTACAGTGCCTACGAATATGCAACTCAACGTTTGATGTATTATTATGGTGAAGATCCGGTCTTTAAAAATGAAAAGAAATACCTGAAGTGGAGTGCTTTTGCTGAAAAGCATGGTTTCGAAACAGATTAGCAGGGATTTGCCTATATTTACGTTCCTTAATGGAATGCAATTTAATAAAGATAAGGGTTTGATGCACAGGTTATTACTTATATTTACTTTACTTATTTGTCCGTTTTTTGTTCAGGCACAGGATGTTTTAAGCAAATTAGAAAGAGAATACAACCATGCCTCAAACAATACGGCAGAACAGCTCAACCTGGCTCCCAGGTACGCTACAGCATTATTCTTTCATAATCTTAAGCCTAAATCTTATCAGATTTTAGACACTAATATTTCCCTTGCTGCAAAACAGGCGGATGGAAAGTATGCCACAATTTTATATGCGGTACAGGCTATGAATTACCGGCTGGATAATAAAACTGCGGAGTCTTCAAAAAGCCTCGATATGGCAAAGGCCTACAGCTTAAAAACGAATAGTAATGAGGCAAAAGGTTATGTACAATACGCAAAAGGCTGGATTCTGGTACGCAATAATAAAACGACCGATGCTGTCGCCGCATACCTGAAAGCGATCGAATATTATGAAAACTCACCAACCACTTCCACACTATATGGAAGATTGGGCAATGCAGCGAAGGAATTATCTGCCATTTATTCTGACCTGAATGAATATCAGCTGGAAGAAAAATACAGCAAACAATTTCTATTGTTAGCTTCCAAACAAAATGATCCCAATCTTATCTTTGATGCTTACATGCGGATGGGGTATGTATATGAACAAAAATATACACAGGAGCCATCCAATACAGTGTTTCGGGATAAAACAGAACAGTATTATTTACAGGCTATTGCTACTTTTAATAAAAATAAAGATGCGATGCTTAGCAGAAACAGCCTTTCATATGCTGCCATCAATTTAGCTAATTTATATACTGGGTTTGACAGTGATAAAGCCATGCAATATGCGCAGTTAGCCAATAAAGTGAGCCTGGAAATTGGTGATGCTATTCACATTGCTTCTTCCTTTGGAATTCTGGCAGAATTGGCATTGCAGGATAAAAATTATGATTTAGCCAAGTCCTACTTTCTGAAAGCCTCCATGGAGATTGGGAAAAGCCCGGTAAGAAATCATATGATAGAATTGTCTATCCTTGAATCTCTATCCAGAATTAGTGAAGAGCAGGGCAATTATAAAGAAGCACTGACTTATTATAAAAGCTATGTTGATCAATACAAGAGCATTTACGATCAGGAAAAACTGGATATCACCAAAAGATTAGAATCACAGTTTGATAAAGAGCGACAGGAGCAGAAATACATAAAGCTACAGCTCGAAAGCGACAAGAAAGCACAGGAAATCAAACTTATTAATATTTTGCGTGCACAGCGTGAACAGGTTTATAACAACTTAAAACTGGTGGAAGAAAACCAGCGTGAAAGACTGAAATTTTCAGAACTTGAATCCGAGAAAAAAGAACAGCAGCTTCGTTTGGCAAAACTGGAAACCCAACAGAAGAATAACGATATTAATACCTTTAAAAAACTCCTGGCGTTCAAGGAAAAGATCAATACGTACTACATTTTTTTTATTATCTTTTTCATTATTTTGATCCTCTTGTTGCTGTATGCCTATAAACAGCGTGCCAGGTCTATTAAACGAAGAGACGAACTGCATGCTTTAGCCATGGAACAGGAAAAACAAAACTCGAAAATATCTACCCTTACTGCATTGCTTGAAGGGCAGGAGCAGGAGCGTGGCCGTCTCGCCCGTGATCTCCATGACGGATTGGGAGGTTTGCTGTCCGGAACTAAGCATCAACTTTCTTATTTAAATCCTCATCAATCCGAAAATATTGAAGAAGGAATTTCAAAATCAATTGAACAGATCGATGGTGCTGTAGAAGAACTGAGAAGGGTGGCACATAATCTAATGCCTGATTTATTAACAAAATACGGTCTGGAAGTGGCTATTCAGGAGTTTGCTTCACGAATTTCCAATCATGCTCTGGAAATCCATACAGAGTTTATCAATTACAGCAATTCCATATCGAAGGAAAAGCAATTGATCATTTACAGGATTATTCAGGAACTGGTCAATAATGCGATAAAGCATGCCGAGACTTCTGAAATAATCATTCAGGTAAGCGAAGAAGAAAACCTAATAAATCTTACAGTAGAGGATAACGGTAAAGGTTTCGATCATACTAATTTAGACGTTAGAAAAACAGCAGGTTTTCACAATATAGAATTGAGAGTCCAGTTTTTAAAAGGAACCATGAATATCACCTCCGAATTAAATATTGGCACCAGTATAGAACTTCAAATCCCTATTCATTAAACATGATAAAAGTAGCCATAACCGACGATCATCCGCTTCTATTGGAAGGACTGAAAAATATTTTAGGCAACAATGAAACAATAGATGTCGTAGATTGTTTCAAAAGTGTCTCCGAAATGAATGCAGGCCTTGCAAAACAGGCGGTTGACATTCTGCTGCTCGACATTAATCTGGAAGATACCAACAGCATTGAACTCATCAAACCTTTAAAGAAAAAGTACAGCAGCCTTCAGATTATTATCCTTAGTGTTCATAACGAACTGCCTGTCATCAACAGTACTCTTACTGAAGGGGCTTTGGGATATATTCAAAAAAATGCTTCAGTTTCCGAAATTATCGAAGGAATTAATGCTGTATATAGCGGTAACAGGTTTTTATGCTCTCAAACCAAAGCTGTTCTGGAGAAAAAATCAACAGACGGATTAAGTCAGGTTCCGAAACTGACACGAAGAGAAAAAGAAATTCTGGGTGAAGCATCAAAAGGGCTTACTACCAATCAAATGGCGGAAAAGCTTTTTATAAGTCCGCACACGGTAGAAAGCCACCGCAAAAATCTTATCGAAAAATTTCAGACCTCCAACCTGAGTTCAGCTATAAAATTAGCTATAGAATACGGCTTGATTATCGAATAAAATAATCATCCCGAAAAAAGGCTGCTCACATCATGTAAGCAGCCTTTTTCTTATATAATCAAATAATTTGGGTGTGTACAGTTAATCTTTAAATTTCAACGCAGCCTGGAACAGATTCTTTTTGTCTACTAAATCATATTCGTCATTGTAAACCGGCTGATACATCAGGATGAAAACGCTGCCGTCAAAATCTTTTAAACTGATGGGCTGATCTACCATGATATCATAAAACCTTGTAATCGTACGGGTTGCAGTCCATTGCTTTGCATTGCCTTTAGGGTTTTTATCAAATCTGTGATCTTTTGCATCTGTATAATACCAGTAAGAAGGTGCGGAATCCATCAGAAACATTTCTTTATCCTTGTTGTAAAGCTCCTCGGCCATACCTGTATTCTGAAACCATGGAACCTCAGTATTCAAAACGCCCAAAGCTCCCGCATAGATGTCTTTATTTGTTGTGGCACCCACTAAAAATCCTTCCAGATTGGAAGACGTGATTTCAAATAAAAAAGGAGATTTTTTCAGTTCATAAACATCATTCACGGGTTCAATTACTTTTCCATCCTGTTTAATAACGACTTTTAACGACTGTGCAAAAGTCATAAAACTTAATAAACAAAAAAGAAGGGTCAAACTTAATTTTTTCATTGTATCTCTTTAAATAATTGCAGCAAAGATATTAGACTTTATTTCCCTGTACACTCGCTGATTTCAGGGTTTTTAGCTCATCAAATTAAAACAGATCAGCCTTTAACTGGATTTTTATATAAGCCGTTTTCTGTTTTTTACCATTTCCAGAAGCTGAATTAAGAGGGTAGACTTCTGCGTAGAAAGTGTCATTATCGGTCCAGAAAGCCTTTTTATCATCTGCTATTTTAAAGTTGGTGAAATTCACATATAAAAGGTTGTCCTGTTTCTTAGTTTGAGGAAAGTATCTGGAAATAACAAAATTACTCCCCACATCATGATTGGATGAGACGAAGGTAACCCAGCCTTTGGAAGGAAGAATTTGCGGATAACCTTCGGTACTCAGTTCAAACATAACTGCATTTTTTAAACTGTAAAAAGAATAGTAGGAATCTGCAATTTCATCAGAATTTTCTTTGAATACTTCCAGGTTTAAATAGGTTGACCTTCCTACATATTCATTGGCAAGCGGTCCGGTCTCGGTAGAGACACTTTCATGTTGCGTAATTACATCTTCTCTGCCGTTTTCTTTATATACCCAGTTCTCTGCCTGCAGTTGTATATTGGGATTTTTTACCAGCTTTTCACCAATTTGTTTTTTTGAACTGGCTTTAAATTCATGTTCTGAAATCTCCACGATGGTTCCGAATTTCTTAAAAGATTTATTCTTAAAATCACTAGATTCTCTAAAAGTGCTGCTTCTGATCTCATAAAGGTCAACCCCATTTAACGTAAGTTCGTATGCCGGTGTGAATTCCGACTTCAGGACAAACGCTTCAATACTGTTCGAAATGTTATTATTAATGCTGTAATGAATAGAATAGAAGTCCTCAAACTCTTCAAATCCATAATAATTATCGAGTTTATTGTATGGTATTTTCAAATGGGCAGCATCTGTACTCGGAGCGGTAAAAAACTGTACAGAATCCAGTTTCGTAAATAATTGAAACGGTACCTCCTGAACATTGTCAACTCCTTGTATTTTTTTGAAATCGGCAAATGTTACCGTTTTCTGCTTTACTTCAGTTTTTACATTATGTGTTTCTGATGTTTTATCCTTCTGGTTACATCCTGCAAGAATTACCAGGGATGATATAAAGAATTGATTGATGACTTTCATTTTTATATTTTTGCGCAAATGTATCAGATTAAGACCAGCAGCCAACAAAACCTCCTGATATAGGGAATAAATGGCCGAAAACAGGGATATTTTGAACGATGGATTTTGGAGAATTTTACAAAATGATAACCCCAATATTGTAATTTACTTTATAAGAATGAAAAACTTAATAATCAGCCTTTCAATGGTGACTGCTTTATTAGCGTCCTGTTCACCTTCTGCAGACAAAAAAGCAGAAACCAATACTTCTCCGGAAACTCAAATAGAAGTGGCAGCATCTCAACCGGAACCCGTGAAGAATGATCCGGAAATAGTAGAGATACCCGGTGATTTTTCAACCCTGGTTCCTATTGACGTATTGAATAGTAAGAGTACTAATGTACATGATAAATATGGTATAGAATTTTCCGGGAACTGTTACTCATGCGATTTGGCCAGTCTGTCTATCACAAAGAAGCAGATCAGATGGAGCAACGTCTGTGATGAAAAAGACACTTTTGAAATTGATGATTTTTCTTATACTACTGAAGGAAATAAAACGATCTTTAAAACTCCGGAAAGAACCTATATTTTAACTCAAATAGATAAAGCACCTGTCTACGAACTCGTAATAGAAGGTAAAAAACTGGAGTTAAAAAACAAGAGAGTTTCGAAATATTTTACCACCAAAAAAGCTTTACCGCTTTTCACAGAGCATGATTGCGGGGATTTTGAGGGATAAGCAATAGAATAGCAGTAGTCAGGAACAGTCTCTTTTGAAAATATAAGCATAAAAAAACCTCAAATTACTTTGAGGTTTCTTTATATAAAATAATGACTTAATTATTTTGCTGGCTTTTTAGGACTCATCATCATAATCATCCTTTTTCCTTCAAGTTTAGGAAGCTGGTCTACTTTACCCACATGCTCAAGTTCCTGAGCAAGTTTTAAAAGCAAAATTTCTCCCTGGTCCTTAAAGATAATCGAACGTCCTTTAAAAAATACGTAGGTTTTTAATTTAGAACCTTCTTCAAGGAATTTTTCAGCGTGCTTCTTTTTGAATTCATAATCATGGTCATCAGTCTGAGGTCCGAAACGGATCTCTTTTACCACCACTTTTACCTGCTTGGCTTTAAGTTCCTTCTGTTTTTTCTTTTGCTCGTATAAGAATTTCTTATATTCCAATACTCTTGCAATAAATGGTTCTGCCTTGTCAGAAATTACTACTAAATCCAATTCCTGTTCCGCAGCAATTTGTCTTGCTTTGTCAATTGGATAAATTCCTGGCTCTACGTTATCGCCCACTAAACGAAGCTCTCTCACACGAATTTTATCGTTGATCAAGTGAGCGTCCTCTTGTACCGGACGTCTCTGTGGGCCCCTGTTGTTAAATCTTTGTGCTATTGTATTATAATTTTATTGGTTAATTACTTAATTTAATTGATTTAAATATTTAAAATTGAAAGACTTTATTAATTTTTTAATCCTTCAATCTTTTTATTTAAAATTTAGATTGCTGCTTCTTTTTTGAAGTAAGCAACGAAATCCTCCAGCTTCATCGCTCCAAGATCTCCTTCTCCACGTCTTCTTACAGAAATCGTGCCTTCTTTCTCTTCATTTTCTCCTACAACAAGCATGAAAGGGATTTTCTTCAATTCAGCATCACGGATCTTTTTACCTGTCTTCTCGTTTCTTTCATCAATCTGACCGCTAATATCGTGATTTTCCAAAAATTGTGAAACTTTTTTTGAATAATCTACATATTTTTCACTGATTGGTAGAATAATAAACTGATCCGGGCTTAGCCATAACGGGAAATCACCTGCAGTGTTTTCCAGCAGAATAGCGATAAAACGCTCCATAGAACCGAAAGGTGCTCTGTGGATCATCACCGGTCTGTGTTTTTCATTATCATTTCCGATATAGTGAAGATCAAATCTTTCCGGTAAGTTATAATCTACCTGGATTGTTCCTAACTGCCATTTTCTTCCTAAAGCATCTTTCACCATGAAGTCAAGTTTAGGACCATAAAATGCTGCTTCTCCGTATTCGATAACTGTTTTTAAGCCTTTCTTTTCTGCTGCATTGATGATCGCACTTTCTGCTTTCTCCCAGTTTTCATCAGAACCGATATACTTTTGTTTGTTTTCAGGATCTCTTAATGAAACCTGAGTCACAAAATCTTCAAAACCTAATGATTTGAACACATAAAGCGTTAAATCAATTACTTTTTCAAATTCTTCAGAAAGCTGATCCGGAGTACAGAAAAGGTGAGCATCATCCTGAGTAAATCCACGAACTCTTGTCAATCCGTGAAGCTCTCCACTTTGCTCATATCTGTAAACAGTACCAAATTCTGCATATCTTTTTGGCAAGTCTCTGTAGCTCCATTGTGAAGTTTTGTAAATTTCACAGTGGTGAGGACAGTTCATCGGCTTCAACAGGAATTCTTCTCCTTCATTCGGCGTTTTAATCGGCTGGAAGCTGTCTTCTCCATATTTGTCCCAGTGTCCTGAAGTTACATACAATTCTTTTGCCCCGATATGTGGAGACATTACGAATTCATAACCTCCTTTTTTCTGAGCATCAGAAAGGAAATTTTCCAGTTTTCTTCTTAAAGCAGTTCCTTTTGGCAGCCAAAGCGGTAAACCTGCACCTACTTTTTCAGAGAATGCGAAGATTCCAAGTTCTTTACCCAGTTTTCTGTGGTCTCTTCTTTTAGCTTCTTCCAGTCTTTCAAGATATTCTGTAAGATCTTTCTGTTTAGGGAAAGAAATACCATATACTCTTGTTAATTGTGGGTTCTTTTCATTACCTCTCCAATAAGCTCCCGCTGCATTTAATATTTTAACCGCTTTTACGATTCCAGTATTCGGAATGTGGCCGCCACGACATAAATCTGTGAAGTTATCGTGGGTTACAAAAGTGATTTCCCCATCATTAAGATTAGAGATCAATTCCACCTTGTAAGGGTTATCTGCATACGTCTTCAAAGCTTCTTCTTTAGAAACCGGATATAAAGAGAAGGTAGAACCTTTTTTCGCATTTTCCAGGATCTTTTTCTCAATCTTCTCAAAATCTTTTTCAGATAAGCTCTCATCCCCGAAATCTACATCATAATAGAATCCGCTTTCGATAGCAGGACCGATGGTCAACTTAGCATCAGGATAAAACTCAAGGATTGCCTGCGCCAGAAGGTGGGCAGAAGAATGCCAGAAAGCTTTCTTTCCAAGATCATCATTCCAGGTCAAAAGCTGTACCGTAGAATCCGTGGTTATAGGTGTGGTCGTTTCTACTTGTTTGTCATTAACAATTGCGGAAATGGTGTTTCTAGCCAATCCCTCGCTTATAGATTTTGCCACATCAAGGGGAGTCACTGCTCCCTCGAATTCTTTGACACTATTGTCTGGAAGTGTAATTTTTATCATTGTTTACTAAGAAATTTTAAGAGGCAAAAATACGGAATTTTTAGATAAAATACTATATTAGCATATATTTAGAATGAGAATTAATATTAAAAATGTAAAAGATGCAGATGGTTTTAGTCTCACTGAATTCCATATTTCGTTTTTCATAGAAAAATACCTTTGATTTTTTATTCAAGATAACACCAATATTAAGATACTTAGTCTATTTGTAAGTCTTTAAAAACAAATTAATTACAATTAATATGAATGCTATAAATGTTGACCTTCACTGCGATTTATTATGCTATTTGCTGGAGCCGGGTTCATTAATTAACGACAAAGAACTTGGATGCTCACTTCCTTATTTAAAAGAAGGAAATGTAAAGCTTCAGGTGATGGCTATATACTCCGCGACAGGGCAAAATAGTACTGCTTACGGAGCAAAACAGAGCGAAATATTTTCAGATCTCCTGCAAAATGAAAGTTTTTTCTTATTCGATGGTAACAATTATAAAAATCCTGAAAATATAGGAAAAGTAGGAGTTATCGCTTCTATTGAAAATGCATCCGGCTTCTGTGGCGAAGATGACACTTTGGAAACGGGTTTTAAAAATCTGGAAGCGATCATTGAAAAAACACAACGAATTCTTTACCTTGGAATAACCCATCATACTGAAAACCGCTTTGGAGGAGGAAATAATTCCGATGTAGGGTTGAAAGATGACGGTAAAGTTCTGCTTGACTATTTCTCAGAAAAAAACATTGCTATTGATCTTGCCCACACCAGTGATCAGCTTGCCTATGGAATTCTTAATTATATTGATCAGAGAAACTACAAAATTCCTGTTATCGCAAGCCATTCCAACTACAGACAGGTACATGATAAAAAGAGAAATCTTCCCGATGAACTGGCGAAAGAAGTGATTAAAAGAAAAGGGCTGATCGGACTCAATTTTATCCGCAATTGTGTCGATGATACAAATCCGGAAATGTTATATGAACATATTCAGTACGGCCTTGATTTGGGTGGAGAAGATGCAGTTGCGTATGGTGCCGATTTTTTCTTCTGTAAAAACCATCCTGATAAATCCCGTCATCCATTTTTCTTTAAAGGATATGATGATGCATCTGCATTTAATGCTATCAATAAAGAAATTGAGAAGCGTTTTTCACATGAACTGATGGAAAAAATCAGCCATAAAAATGCATTGAATTTTATAAAGAAGATGTATAAATAAAATCATCATCCGATTACATCACAGGATAATTAACAGGTCGCTCCTAAGGAGCTTTATTTTACGGGACTTCATCATTTTCTACTAACAGAAGATCCCGACAGGATCATAAGCAGCCCCAATAGGAGCTAACTGTTAAAATATTTGGTTTTAAATCAGAGCTCCGGAGGAGCGACCTGTTAATACCTAAATCTATAAAAGATTATATTAAAAAATTTTTTTTGATGTTTTATTTTACATGAAATAAAACATTGTAAATTATTGAAAAATATATTTTTATATATTCTTATTTAATGCTTTCTTTTATACTTTACTTTCTGCTTGATAATCTCAATTACGTCCACATTCTGAACTTTAGATTTAATCCATCCGTGGATGTCAATATAGAATAACGAACGTCTATAATATTCATTATTGGAATATTCTTCCAGCTTTTTATCAAAGCTTTCAAAAGCTTTTTGTCTCTGATCCGGGATTTGATTATTCAGGTTCTTAAAAAACTGAATGCTTTCAAAATGGAATTCTTCCGGCTTTTTCATTTTCTTCGCAAATTTCAAAGTAGAAGCAATAAATTCATCATAATCTTCATCATTGCCAGACTCATATTTTGCCATTAAGATCAGAATTCTTGTATGGAACAAGAGGTCTTCCTGTACATTTCCTTTGGATTCTATAACCCTCATAGAATATTCAATGGACTTTTCAAACATTTTACTTCCGAAGAACATGGCGGCCATTTTAAGGTAAAGAATCATAAAATGGTGCTCATCAATCCTCTCTCTGAGCTTTTCCATTTTTAATTCCACTTCAGGAATAAGTTTGGTTCCTGTGAAGAATTCTCCTTTTACAAAGTGAATATTCATCAACGTATTGTACTGAGTAAGAAAAATAAGAGACTGAAGGTTCTCATTCTGAACAAAATTCTCCGAATGAACCATTGTATTGAAGTTCTGGAAATGTTCCTCCAGAATATCAATATTTCCGTATAAAAACAAAATTTTCAGCAAATACGTATTCCCTTTGATATACCAGACAGGATGGCTATAGATCATTTCAGGTTTCTTGTGAAAAAGATCGACCCATTGATAAGCATATTTCAAGGTATATTTATAGTCCTGTAAAAGCTGGTTTTTCCAGACATGGGCTTTGTAATACCATAATTTCTCTGTGAAATTCAATTTCTCAGGATTAATGTTTTTAATCTCGGAGTTAAAAACGTCCATGACTTCCTGCCGGTCTGCATCGTTTTTTACATAACCATGGGTCAGCATTTGGCTATATAATTTCAACGAAAGATTGGATAATTTTGTTGTATAACGATTTTGTTTACTGATCTCCTGAGATTGTTTGATAAGCTCTTCTGCACGGCCTTCGATACTTCGTGTAATGAATTGTGATTCAATTACTTTTTCAAGGTCGATAATCTCCGAAGCGATACTTTTTTCATCCAGTTCCAGTGCCGTTTGTTTGGTTTTATCCAATATTTTTAAAGCCTGCTTGTAAAGTCCTTTCTGATACAGAATGTTGGCGAAGTCCAACTGTTCACGAAGCTGGATTCTGTAGTTCTGATGACTCGGGTTCATTCGAAGGCTTACAAGAATCTGTTTATAAAGATGGGCTTTAAGATTAGAAAGCTGTTGTTTTGTAGATATCTTTTTCTCAATAATAATACTTTCATCATATTCTTTCATCTTATCCATCTCAGAAAATAACAATAGGAATTTGGCATCTACGTTAATTCCGAGGCGGTTTACGTAGAGCTTAAACTGTCTTTTTTCAGAGGTCGTCAATGACTTTACCAATACAAACAAAAAATCTTTCTGCAATTCTGCCATTGTAAATTTTGGGGAATTAAATTATTGATTAACAGATAAATACAATTGTTTTCTAAGCTGTTGAGTATTGTAATTTTCAGAAAAAGTAAAAATGAAAAAATATCGCAAGCTGTAGTTTTGATCCAAAATTAAGTAAAAAACTTCACTTATGAATTCCGAAAAAATCGAAATTTTTGATACAACACTGAGAGATGGGGAGCAGGTTCCGGGATGCAAACTGAATACGGAACAAAAACTGGTTATTGCTGAAAGGCTTGACGAATTAGGAATTGATATCATTGAAGCAGGATTCCCGATTTCCAGCCCGGGAGATTTTGAATCAGTTTCAGAAATTTCAAAACTGGTGAAAAATGCAAAGGTATGCGGACTCACAAGAGCGAACAAAAAAGATATTGATGTAGCAGCAGAAGCGCTGAAGTTGGCAAAGAAACCAAGAATCCACACAGGAATCGGGACTTCGGATTCTCATATTAAATACAAATTCAACTCAACAAGAGAAGATATTATTGAGAGAGCAGCAGAAGCAGTAAAATATGCGAAAACATATGTTGAAGACGTTGAATTTTATGCTGAAGATGCAGGAAGAACGGATAATGAATATCTGGCAAGAGTGTGTGAAGCGGTGATCAAAGCAGGAGCAACTGTCCTGAATATTCCTGATACCACAGGATATTGCCTGCCGGAAGAGTATGGTCAGAAAATAAAATATCTGAAAGAAAATGTAAAGGGAATTGAAAAAGCAGTGCTTTCATGTCATTGCCATAACGATCTGGGGCTGGCTACTGCCAATTCTATTGCCGGAGCAATTAATGGAGCCCGCCAGATTGAATGTACGATCAACGGATTGGGTGAAAGGGCAGGAAATACAGCACTGGAAGAAGTCGTCATGATTTTAAAACAGCATAAAAATCTGAATCTGCATACTGATGTGAATTCCAGAATGCTGAATGAAATGAGTGCTATGGTTTCTGATCTGATGGGAATGTCTGTACAACCAAACAAAGCCATCGTAGGAGCTAATGCCTTTGCTCACAGCTCAGGAATTCATCAGGATGGGGTGATTAAAAACAGGGAAACATATGAAATTATAGATCCTGCAGAAGTAGGTGTGAATGCCTCTTCAATCATTCTTACAGCAAGAAGCGGACGTTCAGCATTGGCTTACCGTTTCAAGCATATCGGTTATGAGGTTACCAAAAATGAACTTGATTATCTGTATCAGGAATTTTTGAAAATCGCTGACCTTAAAAAAGAAATAGACAACGATGATCTGAGTGTTATGATGGATTCTTTCGCCAGAAAAATAGGATAGGTTTGATTTAAATCAAGATAAAGTAAACAATGAACAACAGTAAAAAGACACTTTTTGATAAAGTATGGGACGCCCATGTGGTAGAAACCATTCCTGACGGACCTCAGATCATTTATATCGACAAACATCTTATTCATGAAGTAACCAGCCCTCAGGCTTTTGCAGAACTTGAATCCAGAAATCTGGAAATCTTCAGACCGGAACAGATTGTAGCTACCGCGGATCACAATGTACCTACCTTGCATCAGGATCAGCCTATTAAAGATGATCTTTCAAGAAATCAGGTAGAACAGCTTACAGAAAACTGTAAAAAAAATAATATTGAACTTTTCGGATTGGGACATCAATATCAGGGAATTGTTCATATCATCGCTCCGGAATTAGGGATTACCCAGCCGGGAATGAGCATTGTGTGTGGTGACAGCCATACCTCTACCCATGGTGCATTTGGATCTATTGCCTTCGGGATTGGGACCAGCCAGGTAGCTCAGGTATTTGCCAGCCAGTGTTTATTGCTGAACAAGCCAAAATCAATGAGAATTACCGTCAATGGCAAATTAAACGAAAATGTTCAGCCTAAAGATGTTATTCTTTATATCATTTCAAAAATAGGAACAGACGGAGGGACAGGATATTTTTGTGAATATGCAGGTAATGTATTCGAGGAAATGTCAATGGAAGGAAGAATGACCGTCTGCAACATGAGTATTGAAATGGGTGCAAGAGGCGGAATGATTGCTCCGGATGAAACTACTTTTGAATACGTACAGGGAAGAAAATTCGCCCCGGAAGGAGAAGACTGGAATGAAAAAGTAGCCTATTGGAGAACCTTGAAAACAGATGAAGGCGCTGTTTTTGATCAGGAACTCAGCTTTGATGCTGCAGATATTTATCCTATGATTACCTACGGTACTAATCCGGGAATGGGGATTTCAATCCGTGAAGTTATTCCGGCACCGCAAAATGAATCTGAAGAGAAAGCTTTACAATATATGGGACTGGAAGCCGGACAAGCAGTAAACAGTATCAAAGTTAATTATGTTTTCATAGGCAGCTGTACCAATGCAAGAATAGAAGATTTCCGTTCTGCAGCCCAGTATATTAAAGGGAAAAGCAAATCTGAGGCTGTAAAAGCACTGATTGTTCCCGGATCTCAACAGGTGGTTAAACAGATTTATGAGGAAGGTTTGGATAAAATATTCAGTGATGCCGGATTTCAGATTCGGCAGCCGGGGTGTTCGGCATGTCTGGCGATGAATGACGATAAAATCCCGGAAGGAGAATATTGTGTTTCCACTTCCAACAGAAACTTTGAAGGCAGACAGGGACAAGGCTCAAGAACAATTCTTGCCAGCCCGCTTACTGCAGCAAAAGCAGCCATAGAAGGTAAAATATCAGCTTTTGAAAGTTTAAACTAAACAGATTAAAAGTAAATGCAAAAATTAGTTGTTTTAAAATCCCGCGCAGTTCCACTGCCGGCAGAAAATATAGATACAGACCAGATTATTCCGGCTAGATTCCTGAAAAGTATAGACAGAAAAGGCTTCGGAGAAAATCTGTTCAGAGACTGGAGATTCAATATTCATACAGGAGAACCTAATCCGGACTTTGTTTTAAACAATCCCAAATTCGGTGGTGAGATTCTTGTTGCAGGAAATAATTTCGGCTGTGGAAGCAGTCGTGAGCATGCAGCCTGGTCTTTAACGGATTATGGATTCAAGGTCATTGTTTCAAGTTATTTCGCAGATATCTTTAAAGGAAATGCTTTGAATAACGGACTTCTTCCTGTAAAAGTTTCCGAAGAATTTTTAAAAGAAATTTTGGAGGGTATCAATGAAAACCCTGATAATGAAATCGCTATTGATGTGGAATTACAGTCCATCAGCTTTAAAGACACCACAGAAACCTTTGAGCTTGATTCCTATAAAAAAATATGCCTGCTGAACGGCTATGACGATATTGATTTTTTAATCAGCAGAAAGCAGACGATCACAGAATTTGAATTAAAAACACAAAAAGCAAATGAGCGACAATTATTTTAAAATTGCGGTTCTTCCCGGAGATGGGATTGGCCCGGAAATCATCGGTGAAAGCATTAAAATATTAAATGCTATTGCTGAAGCTTTTCAATGTAAATTCCATTTTGAATATGGATTAATCGGTGCAGAGGCTATTTTTAAGACAGGAAATCCTTTGCCCGAAGAAACGCTGAAAATCTGTAAAGAGTCTGATGCTGTGCTTTTCGGGGCTATTGGTGATCCGGTTTTTGATAATAATCCGGAAGCGAAGGTAAGACCGGAGCAGGGATTGCTGAAACTTCGCAAGGAGTTAGGATTGTTTGCTAATATCCGTCCTTTAAAAACCTATGCCTCTCTTATTGATAAAAGCCCATTGAAAAGAGAAATTATTGAAGGCGCTGATATACAGATCTTCAGAGAACTGGTAAGCGGAATTTATTTTGGTGAAAAATTTACAGATCCGGAAGGTGCTTACGCTTATGATGTCTGCAAATACAGCCGTGAAGATATTATTCCGATTGCGCACATGGCGTTTCAGGAAGCACAGAAAAGAAAGAAAAAGCTTACGCTTATTGATAAAGCCAATGTTTTGGATACGTCAAGATTGTGGAGAAAGACGTGTCAGGAAATTGCACCGGAATATCCGGATGTAGAGCTTGATTATATGTTCGTAGACAACGCAGCCATGCAGCTGATCCTTAATCCTAAGCATTTTGATGTCATTGTAACGGAAAATATGTTTGGTGATATTATTTCCGATGAAGCAAGTGTGATCGGAGGTTCTATCGGATTATTACCATCTGCTTCAGTAGGAGAGAAGAATGCTTTGTTTGAGCCTATTCACGGATCTTATCCACAGGCGAAAGGGAAAGGAATTGCCAATCCTGTTGCTTCTATTTTAAGTGTGGCGATGATGCTGGATCATCTTGGTTTAAAGACCGCAGCCGAAAAATTAAGACAGTCGGTAGAGCATGCTATTGAGAATAAGTATGTCACAATCGATCTTAATAGCAAACAGTATTACTCCACAAGTGAAGTGGGAAGTTTTATTGCCGATCATATCAGATATTCTGAAAAGTCTTATTACAATTTTGAAAATATTAAGATCGGAAAATCGACCATTGTATAGAAACAAAAGTTCAGTTAGATAGTTAGAAAGAAAAGTTCCGCCTCGTATGAGACGGAACTTTTCGTTTTTCCTTATAATAAAGCCTTAAAAGCTCTTTTATTTTTTTGTGTTATCCGTTTTTCCTGATTTGTTTTTGGAAGACTTCTGAACATCTTCTTTGTCAATATCAGGTGGATTGGTCTTTTTTGATGCTGCAGGAATATTCTGGAAATCCTGATTTTGCTTTTGGGTTTCTGCGGTATTGGCAGATTCTTTCCTGGTGGTTTTTCCTTTTGTATCCATGAGTTTGAATTTTAAATGTAAACAATATGGATAGTATCATTCAAAGGGTTTGCCAAACAGAAATATTTTAACCTAAAGTCCCAGAATACCAATTTTTCCGGTCTTGTCTTCTATTTCATAATTCAAAGCCTTGGCCAGAACAAAAATATTATTCAGGTTTTCCATGAGTTGTTTGCGGCCTTCACTTCTCAGTTGATTCTGATCAATTGATTTCTCTGCGGTTTCCTTAGCTTTAGCGGTAACATTTTTAATATCCTTCTCCGAAATCCTGTTAAAAAAAGAATCATCCAAAGACTGAATTTCAACGCTAGGTGTAATTCTGATTTCAGCATCAGGAAGCTCGGTAATCACCAGCTTTTTGTTGATGGAATCTACTTCAATCTTCATTTTGTTGAGATCATAAGAAACCTGTGCATTAGTCTTTGTGTAGGTAATAATACTGTTGCTGGAAACTTCTTTTCCAAAAACCTCATAACCCATTTTGGTTTTCTGCATGCTGGATGTATTCTGTTCCATGACCACCATCTTATTCATCTTGGAAATCTGATTGGTCAGGATATAATAATCTGACTTTTCAGTTTTATTTCCAAGGTTCAGGCAGGATTTCAGGCCAAAAAAGAGCAGTACCATTGCGCCGGCACCTGCAGCAAAAGATAATATTGTTCTATAATTTCTCAAAATCTATTTAAAAATTTCTTTGATAACAGACGAATCGTTCTTTTTCAGAATTTGAACCAAATCCCTTTCAATATATCCTGTCGTAGGCATTTCGATAATTCTGCCCACTTCTTTTCCATATCTTTTCAGGATAATGGTAGGAACTTTCTGAAGATTGTAAAGACTTTCATCCCCGGTAGGAGATTCTTTCTTACGGTTAACAGCAATAATATTCAATTTACTTTCCGGATAACTTACGGCTTCCAATATTTTCATCAGTCTTGGAAAATCTCTGTGGCTGTCTTCACACCAGGTTCCCATGAAAACGATAATATCATAGGTTCCGATTTTCTCTTTTTTTAATTCACTGACTGCCTTTTGATCAAGAACATACTCATCATGTTCTTTCACATACCAATCTGCATAAGGAGCTTTTAAAAACTGCTCTTTCAACTGGTTTCCCAAAAGCATTTTGCCATCATTCTGGGTTTCAACTTCACGGTTTACCAC
This sequence comes from Chryseobacterium sp. DZ-32, assembly GCF_059587025.1. Lineage (NCBI taxonomy): Bacteria > Pseudomonadati > Bacteroidota > Flavobacteriia > Flavobacteriales > Weeksellaceae > Chryseobacterium > Chryseobacterium sp. DZ-32. Next base: position 170,445 of record NZ_JCAIOM010000010.1, on the reverse strand, counting down.
TACTTTTTGTGCAGTAAGCTGCTGTGAAGCCAAAAACAAGGTTGAAAAGGCAACAATATTGGTAATAATTTTTTTCATATTTTATTTTTCGATAATTGATTTTAAATCAGCAGGAGAGTAGTATTTGTTTTTTAATACTTTATGATCTGCCTTTCTGTAAACATTAAATTTTTCTCCGGACTTTTCATAAAAAGATTCTACTTCCTTCGCTTTGTAAAATTCTACAGTTTCCTCTGCCTGTTCTTCATTATCACATGCTTTCGACATATTGGAGCGTTGAACTTCGTTGAATAGCTCTACAAATTTGTTGCCAAGTCCGAATTCCAGTACCGCACCACTCAAAACATACTGAAGATCACACAATGCATCAGCAATTTCTACAATATTATTGTCAGCAATTGCCTGCTTCAGTTCGTTTAATTCTTCCTGTAAAAGTTCTACTCTCAGATTGCATCTTTCCGGAGAAGGAATTTGTGGGGTATCTAAAATAGGGGCTTTGAAAGTAGTATGGAATTCTGCTACTTGGTTCAGACTATCAATTTTATCCATGAATTTTTTTATTTCCCACAAAGATAGAAAAGGATTTGCAAAATGTGAAATGTACAGCAGGAAATGTAAAAATAAAGTGTCTGGGAAAATGTTTTTGAATATACAATCCTATCTTTAAACCAAAAACTGCAAAAATCTGTATTATCAATGGGGAAATTTTATCCATGAAAATTAAAAAACCACAACTGTAAAAATTGTGGTTTTATTTTGAAGTGATTCAATTATACTCAATTATTTAGATTCTTCATATTTCCAGACTCCGGAGATGGTAAGTATCATCAAACCCGGCTGCTTTTCTCCATAGCTGAATAGACAGATGAACCTGGAATGACAGGAAGAACAGTCGGTTCCAAAATATAAAGTTGGCAGATCGTTGACTGTCAATTCTCCGAAATGAAACATTCTTTGAGAGGTTCCGTTGATCATTCCGTGGTTTAGCAATTCATTTTTAGATACTACTTTATCTTCATGATACAGCTGCAGAACAGGAAATCCTGATTCATAAGGTGCTATTGCAATTCTATTTTTGTTTCCGCAATGAGAGCAGGTGAAAGTGGTTGTTGCTGATGGGAGAGCTTCATCATTGATAAAGACGTTTTTTTCAACAGAAGCTTTCCCGGTAATGTTTATTTTTTCTGATAATGAATACATCTGAGCAGATTTATGGCTGAATAACTGTGCCTGCTAAGTTAGGATATTTTCCGCTTGGGCTTCTCTTAATGGTAATTTTAATATAGCCTTCTTCTGCCAGCTTATTCCATGTTTTCTGGTAACCTGTATTGATATCGATAGGAATTTTCCACATCGTTTGTTTACCTTTTCCTGCCTGGCTGAACCACGGAATAATGTCTGCTGTCTGGGTTTTAAACTGCATGGAGTTGTTCAGTACATCAATTTCATAATAAAAATCGTATTTGTCTTCAGGCTGGTTTAGAGCTCTTTGTGTAAAAGTATAAACATATCCGTTGATGATAGGGCTTGTAAAGCTTCCTCCTAATGTAGGAACCCCGGTTCCGTTATAACTGCCGACTGCACCGCTGTATCTGTCGAACTTCTGCCCAACCTGTAAAGGAACATCATCAACAATATTATAACCTCCGTTGGCAGGCGGCCATCCGCCATTTAAATTATTAGCCTTAAAAAGAGATTCCAGCTCGCTCCATTTTCCTCTTTTGTATAAATCATAAGCTTGATTTCTTATGGCTTGGCTTACCGAATTATTGGAGTCATAGGTTACTGCCAGTTCATCTGCATTTTTGTAGAATACGGTGGTCACATCCGGATTGACGTCTATTACTTCATCATCGTCAGAGCTACAGGCAACCGAGAACGAAGTAATGGCTAGAAAAAAAATGTACTTAAATAAATGTTTCATATTAAAAATTTTAAATATTTTAAAATTACAGAGGTATTTGAAGGGTACCTTTTTGAAACATCGTTTTCCTGATAAAGATCTTAAGTAAATACTGACGTAAGTATTGCTGATGTTTTCCAATCTATAGCAGAAATTTTAAGGACCGGAATCTGGATTAATAATGTGATTTTTGACCGTAAATAACCAATTCATGCCAAAATAAATTCAAAAGAAGCAATAACATCAGATGTCAAAAACGATCTGGAGCTCCCTTAAATACAATCTGGGTAAACGGTACAATGAAATATTGTTATGCGATAAATTTAAATTAAAAAACTTAAATGCTGGTAGTTTTATCTAAAATAAATTATTATTCTGAAATTAATTGTAATGATAAATAGATTTAAGATCATATTTTGTATTTCACTAAATAAAAAAGCTGCCCAAATGAGCAGCTTATTGTTTGAACTTTATTTTTTACTTTTTAATAAATTGTTTTGTAAATCCTGCGATTTGGATGATGTAAGTTCCATTGGTTAGTTTATTGACATTAACCGTTCCGCTTTCAAGGTTTCCTCCACTTACAAGCCTGCCGGACATGTCGTAGATTTTATATTCTTCATTACTGGTATTGGTAAGGGTAAGAATATTTTTTGCAGGATTGGGATACAGTTTGATTTCTGTAGAGGATGGAGCAGCATCTTCATTAGAATTTTTTACAGAAATATTGGCATTATTGATATCAAAGAAAATATGATGGCTTCCTTTGATCATTATTCTTCCGGAGTTGGTTAAAGTATCAGGAATTGTAATATTCTCCGAACCATCATTAGGAGTTCCGGTCAAAAGTGTCGTCCATGTGCTGCCGTTATCTGTTGACCAGAGGATATCTACATTGGCGGTATTCACACCATTTGCTGTAGTGCCTGCTACATCCCATGTAACCGTTTGTGAGCTTCCTTTTACATAAGAAACAGCAGTGTTTTGTGAGGTTATCATAAATGGTCCGGCTGCCGGATCAACAGTGAGTTTTGTATCATCAGAATTGTTGCCTCCGCCTCCGGCTTTATTATCGCGAACAGTAAGTCTGAAATTTAAAGCTCTGGCTACAGAAGGAAGTGCTTCAACATCTATTTCTGTTCCTGCTGTTTTGAGAGAACCTGCCAGAATGGAGGACATTGTCGGAAAATATCTTACCGGAGAAGCTGAAGGTCTCCATGATCTGAATACTGGCCCCCGAGTTTTTGATTCCTGTGCTGCAGAATTAGCTCCTGTTTCATAAGAAGTTCCTTTATCCATCTGTTCCCAGATATAGGTAAGCTGGTCTCCGTCAGCATCAGTTCCTGATCCGGTAAGCATAAAAGGAGTACTTTTAGGAATAATATAATCAGGACCCGCATTGGCTGTAGGAATTGAGTTACCGGTACTGGTATTTACAGAACAGGTTTTTGCTTTGATATTATTGGTGATCTGTTCAATGCTTATGGCATGAAAAAACGGATCAGAGTTATTCTGAACATCATAACTGGTGACACCCGCATAGCCCATAATGGTAGATCCTGAACCTGGCTCCACAGATTTTAAATCCGGTTCAACGCGATAAGAAGATGTATGATTTCCGCCGAACTGATGTCCCATTTCATGAGCTACAAAATCGATATCAAAAGTGTCTCCCGAAGGATTACCGTTGGCCGGAGAAGTGTATCCGCTTCCCTTATAGCTGCTTGGGTAGGTTATACCCTGACTTTGGTAAGTAGACATGTCATTGTCACAAATACATCCGATACATCCTGCATTGCCGCCACCACCGTCTCTGCCAAAAAGGTGTCCTATGTCAAAATTATTATTTCCGATGGAAGAGCTCAGATTGTTCATCAGCTCCAGATTCCAGTTTTTCATTTGTGAAGAGGAAGAATAAGGATCTGTAGCGGCATCGGTATAGATAAGATCATCATTATTGGCAATCAGGACCATTCTCGCTGCAAAATCATTTTCAAAAATACCATTCACGCGGGTCATGGTATTATTCATGGCTGCTAAAGCCTGAGCTTTTGTTCCTCCAAAATAAGAAGTATATTCTCCTGTGCAGGAAAGTGCAAGTCTGAACGTTCTTAATGTAGCATCATCCGCATTTTTATGGGTTACGACATTTAAATTACCTTTTTGAGCAGCATCAGAAACTGTACATTCGAGTTTGTTCAAATGGTCTTTTCTGTCAGACTTTTTATAAACAATATAAGTGGAAAGGTCTTTGGTATAAGGCTGAATAAAAACGGCAGATTGATCTTTGTAGATTTCCATAGAAGATAATCCTAAAGGAGAGATGCTGAAATAAACTTTTGAAGCAGGATCTTCGACACCTTCACCGATATAAGATTTGATATCCGGATATTTAGAAGCGAGTTCCGGTTCAAAATTAGAATTTTCCGTTACCCTGAAACTTTCCATTCTCCCTGTTGAATTGGGAAAAAAGATAATGACTTCGGATTGCCCTGCTAATCTTTTTGGAGCCTTTGCCAATACATTTTTTAATCCGCTTATATTCAGATGAAAAAGCTGCGGATCTTCAAAAACTGACATATTTTCAAGAACGGGAGAGGATATTTTAATGGAGCTTGAAGTCCATAAACGATCGGTCTGTGCAAAAGAAATACCCGACAATGCGAGCATTCCCGTCATCAATAATTGTTTTTTCACTTACATGTATTTTTGGCAAAAATACTAAAAAAACTTACTGAAAATGTATTCTTTATATGAATTTTTTATCGGATATACCGATACGAAAAGGTGATAAAGTGAGAGATGGTATAAAATTTAAAAAAAAGAAAAACCGTTCTGTGCAGAACGGTTTTTCACATCGTTTAATTTTAAAAAGTCTATTCGTTACTAATTTTTAATAAATCTCTTAGAAGATTCTCCAATTTGAATCATATAAGCTCCTTTGATAAGGTTGCTTACATTCACAGAGCCCCTTTGAAGTTTTCCTGAGTCAATTAGTTTTCCACCCATATCGAAGATCTTATAATCTTCTGATGCTGTATTGGAAATATATAGTATATCTCTCACAGGGTTTGGATAAAGCTTCACATCCGTGATCAGATCATTTGTATTATGAAGATCTCCTTTTCCTGAAGAAACAATATTAAGGGTGTAATCTTCCACCTGTCCGTAAGTGAATGCTTCACATGAAGATGTAGGAATTGAGCTGTACTTCATCATTACTCTCATTCTAGTAGATCCAACTGTGGCAGTAGCAGGAATTGTAATAGATCCTGTAACAGGGCTGGTTGTAGAACCTGCTTTTGTCCATGCCAGCTCTCCGCTGTCTGTGAAGTCTCCGTCTCCGTTATAATCAATATAAACTGCGTAGGCTTCGCTGTATTTTGTAGAAGTCCACACCGGAGTAATGGAAATTGTATAAGCACTTCCTCTTGTAACATTGGTAGAAACTGAAGTGAAGTTTTCGTATCCTGCAGTTCCTGTAGACGTATTATTGATAGATCCGAATGTCACATTTCCAATTCTCTCATCTGCTGTATTTGAGGCCGAAGAAGAACAATAAGTAACTGTTCCTCCGGAAAGAGTTGTAACACTTACGGTGTTGCTGGAAACAGAAGCATTTCCTGCCGCATCTTTTGCTTTCACAGAGAAAGAATACGTAGTTGCCGGTGTAAGTCCTGTTACAGTATATGTAGTAGAAGCCGTAGAACCAATTAATGAAGCTCCCTGGTATACATCGTATCCGGTAACACCAACATTATCTGTAGCTCCAGACCATGAAAGGTTAGTGGTTGTAGCTGTAGTTCCTGAAGCAGCAAGGGTAGGAGCTGTAGGAGCAACCGTGTCAGGAGTTCCGGAACCTGCATTTACAGAGATGTTAGCATTGTTAACATCAAAGAAAATGTGATTTGATCCTTTTACCATAATTCTTCCTGTCGTTGTATTGGCATTAGGAATGGTCACTGCCTGTGAGCCATCATTCGGAGTTCCTGCCAATAGAGTAGTCCATGTATTTCCACTGTCTGTTGACCAGAGGATATCCACATTAGCAGCATTTACCCCGTTGGCTGTAGTTCCTGCCACATTCCATGTTACTGTCTGAGAACTTCCTCCGGCGTATGTTGTTGCAGAGTTCTGTGAAGTGATATTGAATGGTCCGGCAGTTCCGTTAACAGTGATAACAGCATCATCGGAATTATTTCCTGAGCCTCCTGCTTTGTTATCACGAACAGTAAATCTGAAGTTTAATGTTCTGGCAACTGAAGAAAGAGCCTCAACTGTGATTTCAGAACCTGCGGTAGTGGTGGCACCTGCTAAAACAGAAGCCATTCTTGGGAAATATCTTACCGGTGCAGTAGTAGGAGTCCATGATCTGAAGTTAGGTCCTGAAGCTTTTGTAGCACTTGCAGCGGAACTTGCTCCTGTCTGGGAAGAAGAAGCGTTGTCCATTTGTTCCCAGATATAGGTTAAAGAATCTCCGTCAGCATCTGTTCCTGTACCTGTAAGAACAAACGGAGTTCCTTTTGGAATGGTATAATCTAATCCTGCATTAGCTGTAGGAATTGCATTTCCGGTGTTGGTATTAACAGAGCAGGTTTTAGCTTTAATATTATTGGTGATCTGCTGGATGCTTATTGCATGGAAAAATGCGTCAGAATGCGGTTGAATATCCTGGCTGGTAATTCCTGCATAACCCATGATTGTTGATCCTGATCCTGGCTCCATATTGGCACCTGTTCCTTCATTACTCATAGAGAAGGTGTGGTTTCCACCGAACTGGTGTCCCATTTCATGAGCTACGTAGTCAATATCAAAATTGTCTCCTGAAGGAATAGCATCTGCCGGAGAAGTATATCCGCTTCCTTTTGATCCGTTTGTACAGATACAGCCGATACAGCCTGCATTTCCTCCACCTCCGGAAGCTCCGAACAAGTGTCCGATATCATAATTGGCTTCACCAATTACAGAAGTCAGTGTACTTTGTAGCTGGGAATTCCAGTTGCTCATTCCTGAAGCTGCGGAATAAGGGTCTGTAGATGCATTGGTGTAGATGACAGCGTCATTGTTGGCGATAAGAACCATTCTCGCTGCGAAATCTTTTTCAAATACACCGTTTACACGGGTCATTGTAGTATTCATCGCTGCTAAAGCCTGAGCTTTTGTTCCTCCGAAATACGTGGTGTATTCACCTGTGCAGGACAGTGCCAGTCTGAATGTTCTCAGTTTGGCATCATCAGCATTAGGTCTTGCAGCAAGAGAAGAATTGGAAACTCCTTTCTGTGCGGCATCTACCACTGTACATTCAAACTTGTTGAGATCATCTTTTTTGTCAGATTTTCTGTATACTACATACGAAGAAAGATCTTTGGTGTAAGGCTCGATGAAAACGGCCGATTTATCACCATAAATTTCCATGGAGGACAGTCCTAGCGGAGAAACACTGAAATAGACTGTGGAATTAGGATCATCCAGACCTTGTCCCACATAGGATTTGATGTCCGGATATTTGGCTGCCAGCTCAGGGGCAAAATTGGAATTCTCCCTCACTTTAAAATTTTCCATTCTGCCTTCAGAATTTGGAAAAGAAATAATGATTTCAGATTTTTCGCCTGCAGCCAGCCTTTTGGGAGCTTTTGCCAGAATGTTTTTCAATCCGTTGATATCCAGGTTGTAAACCTTTGGATTGCTGATACTGGTTTTGTTTTCAAAGATCTCTGATGAAGTTCTTTTTGAACCTTCAGACCAAAGACGGTCAGTCTGTGCGAAAGAAATACCCGAAATAAGGAGCATTCCAATCAGCGTTAATTGTTTTTTCATATTAAATATTAAATTTGATTGTGGAATGTCAAATCTAATAAAAAATATATTACGAAAAACAAAATTTTTTAAGGAATATTTAGAATTTGTATATAATATATTATGTAATACATTGTATATAATGGAAAATGCTCATTAATAAAAGAAAAATAAAAGTCGTAAAATGAATTATAATTTTTAAAAAATAACATATCGATTTTTTATTTGTTAATTTATTAAATTGAGACAATAAATTTTATTAATAATTCAATTATTCATGAATAAATTTTAATAAATTACATTTAATGAATACTATTGTGCCGCTCTGTGTTCTCCCTACAAAAAAAGCTGTTTCAAAATGAAACAGCTTCTATTATATTGATGCAATGTTTAACTACATTTTATCATCAGCAGTAGGTCCGTAAAGTCCAGAAACTTTGTTTCCGGTTGATCTTAAATAAACAACCAGCTCACCTCTGTGATGGTACAAATGATTATAAAGAAAAGCTCTTATCACCTGAACCTTTGGCATAGGAGGGAAAAGTACATTTCCGTTCATTTCCATTTTCCACTCGTTGAAATAGGTATTTTCATCAGAGTTTTCAAGAGCTTTCTGTGCGTTGGCAACATTTTCCTCAAATTTTGCAAGGATATTTTCTGCTTTGGAAATATCTCCTTTGTCATACCTGTACGTTCCCATATCAAAAACGTCCTGATTGAAAGTAGATTCATACCAGTTGTATACTTCAGCAATGTGAGACGCAAGCTGTCCGGTTGTCCAGTTTTTTTCGGACGGTTTCCAATCCAGTGCGCTATCGGGGATTGCCTGTAAAATTTTTCTGGTGTTTTCTGCTTCATGCAGAAATTCACCTAAAAGTGCCTGTTTAATCATTTGTATCGGTGTTATTTTTAAAATTATTTTGTAATATCTCTTCCAATGACAAGTCTCTGGATTTCAGACGTTCCTTCTCCAATAGTACAAAGTTTGGAATCTCTATAAAACTTTTCAGCAGGGAAATCTTTCGTATAACCATATCCTCCGAAGATCTGAACTGCATTGTTTGAGATTCTTACACAAGCTTCAGAAGCATATAGTTTAGCCATAGCTCCTTCTTTTGTCATTTTTTGTTTTGCATTCTTAAGAGTAGATGCTCTCTGGATAAGAAGTTCAGCAGCATCAATTTCTGTTGCCATATCTGCCAGCATAAAGTTGATTGCCTGGAAATCTGCAATAGGTTTTCCGAATTGATGTCTTTCTTTTGCATATTTCAAAGCTGCTTTATAAGCTCCTCTTGCAGTCCCTAAGCTTAATGCAGCAATAGAAATTCTACCGCCATCCAACACTTTCATAGCCTGCTTGAAACCTTCTCCAACTTCACCTAAACGGTGAGAATCCGGTACGCGTACATTATCAAAAATTAATTCTGCTGTTTCAGAAGCACGCATCCCTAATTTATTTTCTTTTTTTCCGGAAGTAAAACCAGGCATTCCTTTTTCCAAAACAAAGGCTGTAGAATTATTTTTAGCTCCTTTTTCACCTGTTCTCGTCATTACTACGGCAATATCACCTGAAATAGCGTGGGTGATAAAGTTTTTAGCTCCGTTGATGATCCACTCATCACCATCTTTTACAGCAGTTGTAGACATACCTCCTGAATCAGAACCTGTGTTGTGCTCTGTAAGTCCCCAAGCTCCGATTACTTTTCCGGAAGCCAGCTGAGGAAGCCATTTGTGTCTTTGTTCTTCATTTCCAAATTCATAAATATGGTTGGTGCAAAGTGAGTTGTGTGCTGCTACAGAAAGACCAATAGATGGGTCAACCTGAGAAATTTCGTCCAGAATAGTAACATACTCATGATAGCCTAAGCCGGAACCTCCATATTGTTCAGGAACTACAATTCCCATAAAACCCATCTCACCCAACTGGTGGAATAAGTCTTTTGGAAATGTTTGGCTTTCATCCCATTCCATAATATTCGGTCTGATGTTCTTTTCTGCAAATTCTCTAGCCGTCTCCGCTATCATTTTGATGTTGTCAATAGTCTCAGTATTCATATAATAATAGTTAGTTCCCAAAGATAACCAAATTGATGGAATGCTAAAGAAAAATTATTTTCCCAGCATTATTAACGACCAATACATCTAATTTTCAATTTTTTATATTTTGAGAATTAATACTTTCTTAATAAAATATTCTGGCATATTCGTTTTTTATTTCACTATTTTTAGTTTCCCAATTTTTAAGGCATGAAAAAAATTCTACTTCCAATCCTTTTGATTTCTTCTTATAGTGCTGCGCAGGCACCTGCGGGGTATTATGATGGAACAGCCGGACTGACGGGATATGCCCTGAAATCAAAGATCCACGATATTATTTCAGAAAAAATGATCAACTGGCATTATGACGATCTTAAAGTGTTATATGCCCAGACTGATCTGGATAAATATTATGATCATGATGCTTCCAATACTCAGTATCTGCTGGATATCTATTCTGAAATTCCGTCTGGGCCGGATTCTTATGAATATACTACAGATCAGTTGGTAGCAGGTGTTGGTGCGGAAGGTTTGGGGTACAACCGGGAACATATGATGCCGCAGAGTACATTCAGTACAAGCTCATCTATCAGTGATTATCCTATGTATTCGGATCTGAATTTTATAATTCCTGTTGATGGATGGATCAACCAGCGAAGAAGCAATTATCCATATGGAACAGGAAATAATACCAATCATTATATTTTTTCCAACACTTCGAGAATATCTAATGCAGCGATTCCCAATTACCCTTATACTGGAAGAGTGTATGAACCTATTAATGAATTCAAAGGTGATATTGCAAGGTCATTGTTATACTTTGCAGTACGCTATGAAGGAAAGTTAGGTTCATTCAATACCGCTTATACCACATCTGCCAATCTTACTCCTGCTACAGACCAATGTCCGTTGGACGGAACGGAAGAAAGAGCAGTTGATCTTGCCTATATTGCCATGCTGAAACAGTGGAATACGGCAGATCCGGTTTCGCAAAGAGAAATTGACCGGAACAATGCTGTTTATACTATACAAAAAAACAGAAACCCATTTATTGATCATCCTGAGTGGATTGATATGATCTGGTCCGAAACACCTGATACTATTGCTCCTGCGGCTCCCGGATCACTGGTTTCAACCCAGCAGAATGCTTATTTTGTGAATCTGAGCTGGACGGCTTCTCCTGATGCGGATATTTTAGGATACAGGATTTATATGAATGGATCTGTAACGCCTGTTGCCACTACAAAAGGGACTTCCATCAGCATCGATCACCTGAGCCCGTCAACCACCTATACTTTTACGGTGAAAGCCTTTGATAAAGCATACCTGGAATCTCCATTCAGTAATATGGTAACAGCCTCAACAATTGCTTCGGATTCCTATGCCCCGGATCTTATCATTACCAAATATATATCCGGAACAAATACGGAATCTGTGAAAAATAATGCGCTGGAAATTGTCAATAAAACAGGACATGAGGTTAATTTAAATAATTACAGAATTAATATTCAGTTTAAAAATAATATATCAGGAGATTTCTATAATGGCGACACATACGAATTGGAAGGCAAGGTAGGAAACAACGAAACTTTTGTTATCCTGAATCCGAAAGGCACTTTATCATGCTATACTCTTGGCGAGGCAAGATTTGTAACTGCTTCTGATCCTATGATGTTTGCGGGAGAAAATTATGTGGAACTTGCGTATAATAAAACGGTTACAGTGGATGCTATCGGGGTAAAATACACGACCAATAATAACGGGAACGTATCTTTATACAGAAAAAACACCATCAATCAACCCAATAATACTTTTACTAGCAGTGAATGGGATTCTTATCCGTCCAATTACTGTCAGAATCTGGGAGGCACATTGTCTACAGCGGAATTGATGACTGTTAATAATGAGTTTACAATATATCCGAATCCTGTTTATGATTATCTGTATGTGAACGGAGAAGTTACCCATATAAAGACAGCCCAAATCATAGATCTTTCGGGAAAAGTGATTTATACTGAAAAAGATCCTTTCAGGTATAAAAAAGATATTTCTGTACAAGGGATTCCAACGGGAACTTATTTCCTGAAGCTTGATGAAAAGGTACATCAGTTTATTAAAAGGTAAATAAAATCAAATTTGAATACTATAATTTTTGTGACAAGCCAAACCTAACAGGTTTTAAAAACCTGTTAGGTTTATTTTTATATGGTGTAGAAATAATTCAGGAGATTGCTTCGCTTTACCCGCAATGACTGTCCTAGCCCTGATAGCAGCGGTTACCCCGCAGTAGAAGTGGGAGAGTTGTAGGGTTAAGGAGTTGGAATAGATAGGCGCGAGGAGTATGAGCGGATAGCAGGAACAGCTTCTTACTATAAAAAAAGTATAAAAAAGTAGAGTTAAAGTCGACACCATAATAAAAGATTGAACATTTTTTTGCTGTTTTGCTATTCAGTAGTTTTATATAAAGCCTTAAAAACCTTATGTTTACTATATCATTGATATAAGCTGATTCACTAATAATCAATATCTATAAGTGTTTCTGCTTATATTTTTTATATATAAGTAATTATGCTTATATTTGCAGTATGATAGCGGTCATTACCGGTGATATTATAAATTCACAGCATGCGGACACTGAAGTTTGGATTACCAGGCTTAAACATCTTCTCGAAAAATGGGGAAGCGCTCCTCACACATGGGAAATCTACAGAGGAGATGAGTTCCAGTTCAAATGCAGAATTGATGACGTTTTCTGGCGTTTTCTAGCCATAAAATCTCTTATTAAAAGTGTTGAAAATTTAGATGTAAGGATGGCCATAGGTATTGGTGAGGAAAGTTTTTCTTCTGAGAAAATCACTGAATCCAATGGTACAGCCTATGTCAATTCCGGGAGACTGCTTAATGACCTTAAAAGTGACGGGCATACTGTTGCCATCAAAACATCAAGTGATCCGGTGGACAGAGATCTTAATATCCTGTTGAAATGGTCGTCCAAGGATTTTGATAACTGGACAATGGCTACGGCAGAGATCATTCATGAGATGATTATGAATCAGGATATCACTCAGGAAGATCTTGCTAAGAGATTTGCTATTTCACAGTCTTCGGTAAGCCAGAGACTGAAACGAGCCAACTATGAGCTCATCGTGGAAACCAATCAGTATTTCAGAAAGAAAATCTCAGAATTATAGGCATGATCTTCATCAAACTCATATTGGCACATTTACTCGGAGATTTTATACTTCAGCCAAATTCATGGGTTGCAGATAAGGAGAACCATAAACTGAAAAGTAAGTTTTTATACCTTCATATTCTGATTCACACTATTTTAAGCCTTGTTTTCCTTTGGGATCTTCAGCTTTGGTGGGTCGCTGTATTGGTGGGAATTACTCACTTTATGATTGATGCTTCCAAACTTATATTTCAAAATGTAAAGACTAAGAAAAGATGGTTTTTCATTGATCAGCTGCTGCATGTTTCAGTGATTGCCGGAGTTTCTTTTTATTTCCAGGAATTCAGTTTTGGCTTCGTACAAAATCAGGAATTTTTGAAGGTAATTATGGCGGCGCTGTTTCTGACAACACCTGCTTCTATTTTTATCAAAACCTTATTGTCATCCTGGACACCTGCTCCGGATGGCCCCAACACTATTCAAACCGAATCTTTATCAAGTGCCGGAAAATATATCGGAATTTTAGAACGTCTGCTGGTTTTCACTTTTATTATGGTGAATCATTGGGAAGGCGTAGGTTTCATGGTAGCTGCCAAATCTGTTTTCAGGTTCAGCGACCTTGCACAGGCAAAACAGAGAAAACTTACGGAGTATGTATTAATAGGTACACTGCTGAGTTTTGGACTGGCTGTCTTAACAGGAATAATAATAAAATAAATCAATAAATCTAACTACAATTTAGAAAGTAAAATTATGAGTCAAAAGAAAGAAATGTTGTACGAGGGGAAAGCAAAACAAGTATTTGCAACCGATAATCCTGATGAAGTAGTAGTACGTTTCAAAGACGATGCTACAGCATTTAACGCTCAAAAAAGAGGTCAGGTAGACCTTAAAGGGGAAATGAACAACGCAATCACAACCCTTATTTTTGAATACTTGAATGAGAAAGGGATTAAAACTCATTTCATCAAAAAATTAGACGAAAGAGAGCAGCTGGTAAGAAAGGTTTCTATCATTCCTTTGGAAATGGTGGTAAGAAACTACTCTGCAGGAAGCATGGCGCAAAGATTAGGAGTGGAAGAAGGAATTAAATCTCCTGTAACGATCTTCGATATCTGTTATAAAAAAGATGAATTGGGAGATCCGCTTATCAATGATCACCATGCCGTTTTCTTAGGAGCAGCTACTTACGAAGAACTTGACGAAATGTATGAGTTATCTTCAGATATCAATGATATCCTTATCGACCTGTTTGACAAAATCAATATCATCCTGGTAGATTTCAAAATCGAATTAGGTAAAACTTCAGACGGTGAAATCATCTTAGCAGACGAAATCTCTCCTGATACTTGCAGACTTTGGGATAAAGATACCATGAAGAAATTAGACAAAGACAGATTCAGAAGAGACTTAGGAGAAGTTACTGAGGCTTATGTTGAAATCTACAACCGTCTTAAAAATCTTTTACAGAAATAAGATTTAATTTATTTAAAGATTAAACCATTTAAAAATTAAACAGGCTGTAATCTTTTTAATCATTAAATTTTTTAATCTTTTAATTTAGAAAAAATAGAAATGAAAAGTTTAGACATTCATAAAAGTGAATATTTAAAACAGTTTAAAACCCAGACCTACGGAAGAAATCTTTTCAGAACTCAGGAAGAGGAAAGACTGGATGCTCCTAATGAAGAATGTGGGATCTTCGGAATGTATTCGGATAATGATCTGGATACTTTCTCTCTTTCACAGTTTGGCCTTTTTGCATTACAGCACAGAGGTCAGGAGGCTTGTGGTATTTCCGTTTTAAAGGATGGAAGAATCACAAACATGAAAGACGAAGGACTGGTTTTGGATGTTTATAAAGAAATTCAGGAACCTGAAACTTTTATGGGAAATTCTGCAATTGGGCATACCCGTTATACCACTGCAGGAGATAAGAAGAAATATAATTTTCAGCCATTTTTCGCGAAAAACGAATATGACCAGATTATACTTTCTATAGCACACAATGGTAACCTTACCAATGCCAAAGAATTAAAAGCAGAATTAGAAGCTGAAGGCGTAGTTTTCAGAGCGACTTCCGATTCTGAAGTTATCCTGAGACTGATTCAGAAAAACCTTGATTTAGGTCTTCGTGGAGCGATTAAAGCAACCATGGAAAAGATTGAAGGAGCTTATTCTGTAGTAGGGATGACCAGAAACAAATTCTTTGCATTCAGAGACTTCAACGGTATCCGTCCGTTAGTATTGGGGGCTATTGATGAAAAATCTTATGTAGTAGCTTCAGAATCTGTAGCATTGGATGCTGTGGGTGCTCAGTATGTACGTGATATCCTTCCTGGTGAGATCATTTATACCAACGAAAACGAACCTGGAAAACTTCATTCTTATATGATGGATGAAGCGAAAGGTAAGCAGAGAATCTGTTCTTTCGAATATATTTATTTCGCAAGACCTGACTCTACCTTAGAAAATATCAATGTTTACGAGATCAGAGAAAAATCCGGAGAGAAAATCTGGGAACAGGCTCCTGTAGAAGCTGATCTGGTAATTGGAGTTCCGGATTCCGGAGTTCCGGCTGCTATTGGTTTCTCTAAAGCTTCAGGAATACCTTTTCGTCCGGTTTTGATCAAAAACAGATATATCGGAAGAAGTTTCATCGTTCCTACACAGGAAATGAGAGAAAGGGTAGTGAATCTTAAGCTGAACCCGATCATTTCTGAAATGAAAGACAAGAGAGTAGTCATTATTGACGATTCTATTGTTCGTGGAACAACATCTAAAAGACTGGTTAAAATTTTAAAAGATGCAGGAGTAAAGGAAATTCACTTCAGAAGTGTTTCCCCTCCAATTATCGCTCCTTGCTACCTTGGAATTGATACTCCGTCCAAAGATGATCTGATTTCTGCCAATATGACTACGGAAGAACTTAAAAATTACCTGGGAGTAGACTCCTTAGAGTTTTTAAGTATCGATAACCTGAAAGATATTTTAGGATCAGCCAACCACTGCTTCGGATGCTTTACAGAAGAATATCCTGTAGGAAAAGGAGAAGAAGTAGATTTATTCAATTAGTCTCTTTATTGAAATATAAAAAGGACCGGGTGTACAACCTGGTTCTTTTGTTTTAGAAATGTAGCAAAAGCTTAATATTCCTTTATTATACAATATACAGTGGAGTTTTAATTTTGTAAGATTAAAACTTCAGGATATGAAAAATGCACTATTCACGGGTATTTTTATTGTATTTACCCAATTTTATGCTTCACAATCTTTTGACAGGCAGGCACACCGCGGAGGAAAATCCCTTTACCCGGAAAATACAATACCGGCTATGAAAAACGGATTAAAAATGAATGTTTCCACATTGGAAATGGATCTGGCCATAACAAAAGATAAAAAAGTAATTCTTTCCCATGATGCTTTTCTTTCACCTGAATTGGTAACAAAACCAAATGGAACCTATATTCCCAAGGATTCGGGGTTTTATTATAAAATTTATGAAATGTCTTATGCAAAGATCAAAACCTTTGATGTAGGAATGAAAAAACTGGAAAACTATCCTGATCAAAAGAAAATGAAGGTTCAGAAACCTCTCTTTTCAGACGTCATTGATGCATCTGAAGCTTATGCCCGTGAATTGAAAAGGCCGTTACCTTATTATAATATAGAAACCAAAACACGTCCTTTCTCAGACAATATATTCCATCCCGAACCCAAAGAGTTTGTGGATCTGATGATGAAGATCATTATTGAAAAAAAGATCCAGGATAGGGTGATCATTCAGTCTTTTGATCCAAGAACACTGGAAATTCTTCATAAAGAATATCCTGGAATAATGACTGCTTTACTCGTAGAAAAGGTTGATGATAAAAAGCTGGCCCAGCAGCAGGCTTATTTTAAAAATATTCCGGTAGAAAAGTTCAGAATGTATCCTGATCATATGAATGGAGTAGCCGGAGATATGAAGTTCCTGAGTTTTACTCCTACAATTTACAGCCCGGAACATAATCTTGTAACGCCCCAATTAGTAAAGGAATGCCACTCATTAGGCATGAAAGTAATCCCATGGACTGTGAATACCAGAGAAAGATTAAAGGAATTAAAAGAAATGGGAATAGATGGGGTGATCAGTGATGATCCGAGAATATTTGAATAAAACTTTTGATATAAATAGCCGGAAGAAAATCTTCCGGCTATTTTATGCGTGCAAGGTTAATGCACTTCGGTTAAAAAATTGGTTTCTAATTAGAATTTGTAGTTAAGACCTAACTGAAATACTCTGTTGTTGTTTTCAGCAGCAGGTCTGCTTTTATCAATTTTTGTCAAGCTATTTACATATCTTGCGCTGATACCGATGTTAGATGTGATATCATATCCTAAACCAAGACCCAATCCGAAATTGAATTTATTGATCTGATCTTTGTCGATATCTTCAGTATTAGAACTTGTAGTGGTTGTAGTAACACCTCCTGTAGTACTTGCTACACTTCTTTCTCCTTTAGTCTTTCCGTTGATGAAATAACTGAATTCAGGTCCGGCTTCAACGTAAAATTTCTCTGTAGGTCTCATCTGAAGCATCAATGGAACTGAAATATAGTTCATCTTTACTCTACCTTCTTCTTTAGTTTTTACATTCGTAATTCCATTATCAGTTTCTGTAGATGAAATTACATCTTTTGCTCCCATTTGGTTGTATAATACCTCTGGCTGTAAGCTGAAATGTTTTGAAAGTGGAATATTAACGAATGCACCTGCGTGGAAACCTAGTTGTTGTGTGTTGATTCCAAACTTTTGCTCACTGAAATAAGCTGAGTTTCCTCCGGCCTTGATTCCGAATCTAATGGGTTGTACATCTTTTTTTAGTGGTGATGCATTGACTGTTTTAGTTTCCGTCTTTGTTTCTGTCTCCTGAGCGAAAGCTAGTGTACCAGCAGTTAATGCTAATCCTAAAAATAACTTCTTCATAATTTTATTTTTTAATTTTACTATTTGTGTGTCGGATATCTCTCAATCAGACTCCATGTATTTTGCAAATTGCTTGCCAAAGTCGAAAAACGCCTGTTTAAAGGGCTTTTGAGATGGTTTTTGAAAAGTTTATTTTAAACCATTTATCCCTTTTTGATGAATAAATATTTTATATAATGAATGTTTTGTGAAAATAGTTGAAGGCTCATTACACTTTATTATTGATAATTGAAATAATAAAAAAAAATGAACTGGAATTGGCTTTTCCATGAATTAAAAGGACTTCCGGGTACTTTTTAAGAATAAAAATAAAAATACCGGACTTTTTAAAGCCCGGCACCAGTTTTGAAAATAATAAATATCTCTATTTAAATCGGTATACTACTCCTACCTGAAGTGCATTATTTCTTACTTTATCACCGTCGTTGTATTTGTAAACTTCAGTAAGCCCAGCCGTAAATCTTGCGGTTACGCCAAAGTTTTCAGTGAAATAATATCCGGCACCAATACCTAATCCTACATTGAAACGATTAAAAAGGCTTTTTGAAATGCTCTGTGAAATATATTCCGTACGCTGTACTGTAACTGAATTTCCGGTAGTCTCGATAGTGGTTAAATCTCCTTTTGTCTTTCCTCCCAGCAGATATCCGAATTCAGGACCTGCTTCTACATAAAGTTGCGGAAGAATATTGTATTGAACCATTACAGGAAGAGAAAGGTAATTTAATGTTGTCCTATAATCATAGTGTTGTGTCTTTCTGTAGTTTCCCGAGCTGGTTCTGTAGTTATAGTCTGATTTTGATCCCAGCTGACTGAAAAGAAGCTCTGGCTGGATGCTGAATTTCTCAGAAACAGGAATATTCGCAAACACTCCTGCATGAAAACCTGCTTTGATTTTCTCATTGTTATCATATTCATAGCCATCTCCTCTGGTAAGTGTAGAACCGTTAAAACCTGCTTTAACACCAAAAGTGACAGGAGAAGATTTTGACTGATGTTTTTCCTGCGCATTCGCGAAAAGGCAACCTGCAATTACAATTACTGCAAAGAGTTTTTTCATGATTTAAAGTTTAATTTTCTTTTTTGGATCAAAATATCTGCCACAAAAGGATAAAGTGATAAAAGTCATAATAAGCGAAAAAGTCAGGCGTAAACTAATAAACCTGACTTTTTCTATTGAAATCAAAATGTATCTTATTTGAACAGACAAAATATTTTCCATATTCTGTTGTGTACTCATATTGCCAGCTTGGCTGACACAGTTCCGTTAAAGTTTAATGGTAATAGTTAGATTGTAATTCTGATATTCAATTGAATATCAAATGAATCAAAGCATACTCATTGTGAAACATAAACCGTAAGTTGGAAAAATTCCGGATAGAGTACAATCAATTATTCTACAGGCAAATTTCTTGCCAAAATATCGGGACAAATAAAAAAACCGGATTATATTAAATCCGGCTCTGTATTGATGAGAAGTCTGCTTTAAAAAGCTAAACTGATTTCTTAAAATTTATATGCTAAACCTACCTGGAATACTCCGTTTTTAGCTTTGTCTTCAGATAGATCCGGTCTGTCTTTGGCAACATCCGTTAAACCAGCCACATATCTTGCGGTAATACCGATATTGTCTGTGAAATAATATCCTGCTCCAAGACCAATTCCGAAGTCGAAACCTTTGAACAGATCTTTAGCATCTGCAGAATTGGAATCAGCTTTCAGTTTTGAGTTAATCAAAAAGCTGAACTGAGGTCCTGCTTCCAGATATAGGTTAGGCAAGGCATTATACTGAAGCATTAACGGTACAGAAATATAATCCAGATTTACTTTTATATCATTAGTACCTTTAATTTTTGCACCCATTCCGTTGTATAACACTTCTGGTTGGAAAGAGAAGTCCTGAGCTACAGGAATATTAGCAAATAACCCTCCGTAGAATCCCGCTTTTGAATTGAAGTCATTCTCGGTAAGAGTTGAAATATTAAGACCTGCTTTCACACCAAATCTAACTGGAGAAGAAGAAGCAGTAGAAGTTGAAGTCTTCTGAGAGAAAGCAAAAGTACCTGCAACAAGCGCAAGGCCTAAAAAAATCTTTTTCATAAGTTTATTTTTTAATAGTTATTAAGTTTTATTTAACATTTCTTTAAGAAACAAAGTACGTGCCAAAAATCAATATATGTTCTTAATTTTCTACTTAGTATACATTTTTTAAGAATATTTTTTTATCTGCAGTAAAAAAGCCAGATTAAAATTAATCCGCCCACCTTGTCATTATAAAAACTTAGTAAACTTTAGAATTTGTGGCCTGCTTCTACATATAGATTAGGAAGTGCCTTATATTGGAACATGACAGGAACAGAAAGATATTCTAAATTAAGCTGGGTATTATTATCTCCTTTTCCTTTTGCTCCCGTAGCGCTATATAAAACTTCCGGCTGCACTGAAAAATCCTTAGCTACAGGAATATTGGCAAATACACCACCATAGAATCCTGCTTTTGACTTCATATCCATATTGGAAAGGGTAGAAATGTTCAGACCTGCTTTCAAACCGAATTTGATTTTAGAAGATGTGGATGGAGTAGTAGCTTCAGTAGATGCAGAAGTGCTCTGAGCAAAAGTGAAAGTACCTGCGATAATGGCCAGGCCTAGAAAAATCTTTTTCATAGATTAGTTTAATTTTTATGTTATTTAACGTTCGGAAAGCAACAAACAACATGCCGTCAACCCTTATGAATAAAGACTTTATGTATTTTTAACGAATGAGAAAATCAACTATATGGGAGGTATTGATGGTGAATTATTAACTCCATATTATTTTAACATAAAAAAAGACCAGATTAAAAAATTAATCTGATCTTTTCTATTGAATATAAAATTTGTTAGTGAATGTAAGCTTATTTGAATCTATAAGCTAAACCTACCTGGAATACATTGTTTTTTACAGCATCACCAGAATTATTCTTGTAAATGTCAGTAAGACCTGCAGTATATCTTGCTGTAATTCCTAAATTAGGAATGAAGTAATATCCTGCACCAATACCTATACCAAAGTTAAAAGTCTGGAAATCATCTTTGTCAAGAGTGGCAACTTGTGTATTGTTACTGTTGTTTGTTGAACTTTTTAACTTATCTTTAGCGCTTACAAGAAATCCAAATTCAGGACCTGCTTCAAGGAAGAACTCAGGTGTTGCATTATACTGGAACATTACCGGTACAGCAACGTATCCTAAATTTCTTGAATATTCGCTCTTATAATTATTACCAAGTACTGAATATTCTCTTGTTACTTTTGAACCTAAGTCATTATAAAGAACTTCCGGCTGCACACTAAAAGAACTTGCTAATGGGATGTTGGCGAAAACTCCTGCATTAAAACCAATTTTTGATTTAGAATCACTTAAATCTGCACCGTTAGAAAGTGAAGAAACGTTCATTCCTCCTTTTACCCCAAATGTTACCGGATTAGAAGATGTGTTTCCTGTCTGTTGAGCGAATGCGAATGTTCCTGCAGTTAACGCTAATCCTAAAATTAACTTTTTCATAACTTTAATTTTTTAATTTTACTCTTTCTTAATTTTAAATTTTACTACTGTTCAGCATTTTCAGTTGAACGCTGAGTATCTTTCAAATTGCTTGCCAAAAATATTTTTTATGATTAAAATCAATAAAAAAACCACTTAGCGTTTAAGTGGTTTTAATTTTATGCATTTGATTATTAATGACTTAAATCTTTAAATAAACATTTGTTTAGATGTTGTCTAAATTGACATTTTTGTCAAAAGTGGTATTCTAAAATGAAATTATTTTATGAAAATTACTAGGCATCATTCAGTTTTCTATAAAAAGATAAAGCTTCAATGATATTTTTCTGGCTGCACTGATGATCATAGTTGCAGAAACCTATCCCTGTAAGCAGAGAAAAGTTGATTTTACTGTCTGTATTCTTTTTATCATTCAGTAATAATGCGGTAATATCTTCATCTTTAAAATCGCTGATGTCGAGGTATGGATAGTATCTCTGGATGTTTTCAATGATAATTTTTGAATCTTCTTTAGAGATAAGATTTTCAAGATATGCCAGATGAGCTTCGGCAATCATTCCCATCGCAACTGCTTCCCCGTGAAGAATAGGATTTTCCTGCTGTAAACATAAACTTTCCACAGCATGTCCGATGGTGTGCCCGAAATTAAGCGTTTTTCTGATATTCTGTTCGTGGAAATCCTGATCTACTACATTCTGTTTAATATTCATAGAAGCCTGGATATGAGGAACAACGGTTTCCACTTCCAGTTTACGGATCTGAATCAGCTGGTCCCAATGATTTTTATCAGCAATTAGTCCATGTTTCAGCATTTCTGCAAATCCGCTTCTTAATTCTTTAAAAGGCAGTGTCTCTAAGAATTTTGGATAAATAAAGATTTGTTCAGGAAAAGCAAAAGTTCCCACCATATTTTTATAGTGCATCAGATCAATCCCTGTTTTTCCTCCTATGGAAGCATCACACATCGATAAAAGGGTAGTAGGGATATTAATGAATTGGATTCCTCTTTTATAAGTAGAGGCAACAAATCCTCCCATATCGGTAATTACACCACCACCAAGGTTGATAACCAGTGCTTTTCTGTCTGCCTGCATTTCCGTAAGAATTTCCCACAGCTGATTGGCTGTCTGGATATTTTTCATTTCTTCTCCGGCTTCGATCTCTAAAATTTCAAAGCCAAGATCGGTTTCCATATTGCCCAGAAGAACCGGAAGACAGTATTCATGAGTATTTTCATCTACAAGAATAAAAATTTTACTGAAAGATTTCTGGTGAAGAAACTCGTTGAGCTGTGAAAAATTATCGTTTAATATTGTTATCATCTTTGATTGTATGTAAAGTTAAAAATGTAAACTATAGTGCAAAGTTATGATTCTTAATTTTTAACTCGTAACTAAATTACTATCTTTGCATAAATTTTTAGAATGAGCAGAGATAATAATAATTCAGATAGACCAAAGAGACCAAGAATTTCAACCAAGAAAAGTTCTGATGATTCTCGTGCTTCCAGATCTGGAAATTCTTCAGGATCAAAACCTTTTAAAAAGCCTTTCTCTAAAGACGGAGGAAAAAAAGGGCCGGAACATAAAGGATCCAACTCAAGATTTGAAAAGAAACCTTTTAAAAGAAATACGGACAGTTTCGAAAATTCCAATGACGATTTTGGTTCAAAATCTGAAAGAAAACCTTATATCACCAACAAAAGTGAGAGCTATGAGAAAAAATCTTTCGGAAAACCTAAGAGAGGCGGAAAAAATTTCGATACAAGAGATAAGTATGAAAGAGGCAGTCTGAAATACGGAAGAAGACCTTCCAGCGGTGATGACAGAAATGATGACAAAACGAGATCTTTTGTTCAGAAAAGGAGATTGAATAAAATTGAAAAAGACGTTAACAAAGACAGTATCCGTCTTAATAAGTATATCGCTAATTCCGGAATCTGCAGCAGAAGAGAAGCTGATGAGCTGATTACTCAGGGATTGGTAGAAGTCAACGGAAAGGTGGTAACTGAAATGGGATATCAGGTACAGAAAACAGACAGAGTTGTTTTTGACGGACAAAGCATTACTCCTGAAAAGCCTGTATATGTACTGTTGAATAAGCCGAAAGGGTATATTTCTACTACCAAAGATGATAAAGCCAGAAAAACTGTAATGGATCTTGTTGCGAATGCTTCTCCATACAGACTTTTCCCTGTTGGAAGACTGGATCGTTCCACAACAGGAGTTATCTTACTGACCAATGACGGTCACATGACTAAAAAACTGACGCATCCTTCTTTTGATGCCAAAAAGATTTATCATGTAACATTAGATAAAAAACTTACCGGTGAAGATTTACGTCTTATTGCAGAAGGTATCCGTCTTGATGAAGGAGTAGCTGTTGTTGATCAGATTTCATATATTGAGGGGAAACCTAAAAATGAAGTCGGAATTGAGATCCACATCGGATGGAACCGTGTTATCAGAAGAATTTTCCAAAGATTAGGATACGAAGTGGAAGCTTTAGACAGAGTAATGTTTGCCGGATTAACGAAGAAGAATATCAAAAGAGGACACTGGAGAATCCTTACAGAACTGGAAGTAAACAACCTTAAAATGCTTTAAACAGTACTTTTGAGAGTAAAGAATAAAAAAGCGCAGAAAATAATTCTGCGCTTTTTGTTTTTATATCGTTGTACGTCTTATTTATTATCCCAGAACAGTTACTCCTTTCTCAATCATTTCATAGATGGCATCTCTGGCATTGTCTGGTTTTACATTTACTGCACGTGTTCCATTGAAATGAAGACAGGTTATATATCCATTAGCTACTGCATCCTGTGCAGTGAACTTAACACAATAATCTAATGCCAGTCCTACGATTTCTACCAATTGAATGTCGTGATATTTTAAGAAATCATCCAAACCGGTTTTCATAAAGTGATTGTTATCCTGAAAACCGCTGTAGCTGTCAATTTCAATATTTTTACCTTTTTGTATAATATGGGTTACTTTATCTCTGTTCAGATCTTTATGGAATTCTGCTCCGAAAGTCCCCTGAATGCAATGATCCGGCCACATAAATTGCGGAACTCCATTGAGAATAATGCTTTCCCCCACCTTTCTTCCATTGCTGCTTGCAAAACTTTTATGACCTGCAGGATGCCAGTCTTGTGTAAGAACCACCTGATCATATTCATTTTCCTCCATCAAGAGATTGATGTATGGAATAATTTCGCTGGCTCCAGGGACAGCAAGTGCTCCGCCTTCACAAAAGTCATTCTGTACATCGACTATTATTAACGCTTTTTTCATATATTGATTTCTCGAATTTTTGATAAATTTACAAAACTAATCTTCAAAAATTTGTCCAAACCCTAATTATCGGACAAATCGGCAACATAAATTTTTCAATGCTTATCAACGAAGAACTTAACACTTAAAATAATTGAATTTTGTCTGCAACGTATGCTGTTTTGAGGCATGAACCAAATATCAATAGCGTATCTTTGCGGGAAATAAGTATTTTATGTCATTTGAATCGTTAGGATTATCACACAATATTATTCGTTCTGTCAAAAAGTTAGGGTATTTAAAACCGTTTCCAATCCAGGAGCAGGCTGTTCCTGTCATTTTGCAGGGAAAAGATCTGATGGGAATTGCGCAGACAGGTTCCGGGAAAACGGCGTGTTTTGTGATGCCGATTTTAGAAAAATTACAGAATGCAGAAGTAAAAAAAGATCGTAATGTTCAGGTTCTGATATTGGTTCCTACCCGTGAACTGGCTATTCAGATCGATGAAGTTTTCAGGGCATTCACTGATAACCTAAAGAGAGAAGTCCGTACAATGGCAGTGTACGGAGGTGTTTCTATCAATCCACAGATGAAAGGAATGTTTGGTGTGGAAGTTTTGATTGCCACACCGGGACGTCTGTTAGACCTAATTGATCATAATGCATTGAGTATTTCAGGAATTAAGCATTTGGTGATTGACGAAGCTGATAAAATGTTTCAGCTCGGCTTTGGCGAAGAAATGAATAAACTTTTTGCCATGATGCCTGTGGCGAAACAGACTACTTTATTTTCAGCAACCCTGAATGATAAAGTTTCAGAAATGAAAGAACGTCTTTCCATCAATCCTGCGATTATAGAAATTAAAAAAGAAGAGGTTGAAATTGATAATATCGAACAGCTGGCATACCATGTTGCTCCCGAAAATAAAGGACCTTTTTTACGATATTTAATTAAAGAAAAGAAAGTTGAAAAAGCACTTGTTTTCGTCTCATCTACAAGGTCTGCGGATAATCTGGTAGAGAAACTTAAAAAGAATAAAATAAAAGCTGTGGCCATTCATAGCCAGAAGTCACAGGGAGCGAGAAGAAACAACCTGGAAGAATTTAAAGTAAACGGAGCCCAGATTTTGGTGGCTACAGACTTAATTGGACGAGGAATCCATATTGAATCTCTGCCATGTGTTATCAATTATGAATTGCCGCGTTCACCTCTGGATTATATTCACCGTATTGGAAGAACAGGACGCGCTAACGAAAAGGGAATCGCAATCAGTATTCTGACGGATGATGAATTACAGCATTTCCGGGTGATTCAAAAGAAAATGGGTAGAAAAGTAACCCTGCAAAGAACAGAAGGTATTGATTTACATGGATATTAATCATTTATAATAAATAAAAAGGGTTTCAGTGTATACAATTGAAACCTTTTTTAATAAAAAAATCGGTACCACAAAAATTATTATCGGTACAATTAATGCTTTATTCACTTTAAATTCTTGAATTTTTGATAAATTCGCACAAGCTGAAATTCGTATATTATTCTAATAAATAATAATACAGATCGGCAATCATTAAAAAATTAAAACCTGAGCAATGAGTGATTTAGAGAAAAAAAAGTTCCCGATAGGACCGTTTGAAGTGCCAGAAAACATCTGTGATATCACATTGGATACTTATATCAAAGTCATTAAAGACTTTCCCGGCCGGCTAAAGAATCTCATTGAACACTTTACAGACGACCAACTGGATACACCTTACAGAGAAGGAGGCTGGACGGTAAGACAGCTGATAAATCACCTTTCAGACAGTCATATGAACAGTTTTATCCGCTTTAAACTGGCTCTCACAGAAGATAACCCTACCATAAAACCGTATAACGAGGCAAAATGGGCAGAGCTTCAGGACAGCTTTCATATGCCTGTAAAACCTGCTATGAGAATGTTAAAAGGAACCCACCAGAGATGGGTAGTGCTTCTTAAAAGCCTTACCAATAAACAGTTTGAAAGGACTTTCCATCATCCCGAGCATCAGAAAAATTATAATTTAAGAGAAAGTCTTGCATTGTATGTGTGGCACTGTGATCATCATTTTGCTCATATTGAAAACCTGAAGATTGAGAAAGGTTGGTAAGGAAGAGTCTCAATAATCCAATATACTATCAGGAAATTATAGATAGAATTTCTTTGTTATCTGAAAACTCCACCGGAAGATGGGGAAAAATGAACGTGTGCCAAATGCTAAAACATTGTGATCTGGTTCTTCAGGTAGCTTTGAAAAATCTGGAACTTCCCCGTATCAATCTCTTGTTTGGAACAATAGGGGTTTTTACTAAAATAGAAATGTATGTTTTCAATAATGGAATTCCGAGAAACATGCCTACTTTTCAAAAACTAATCGTTAATTTTGAATGTGATTTTGATGAATCAAAAACCAATCTGCTGAAAACGCTGGAAGAATTCCGGGAAGCCTGTGAAAATGGCAATTTGCCGGATCACCACAGACTATTCGGAAACATGACTGAAAAAGACTGGACATTTTTAGAATACAAGCATCTTGATCATCATCTAAAACAATTTAATGTATGAGTTTTTTTGATAAAATATTCGGTGGGAAAAGTGAAAACCCTGAGCAAAAAACATTCTGGAAAAAGATAGAATCTGAAGAGGATCTTACCAAAGCTATAGAAGATTCTTTTCAAAATAAGATCGCCATATTCAAGCATTCTACAAGCTGTTTTATCAGCAGAACTGTTCTGAAAAATTTTGAAAAAGAAGTAGAGAATTCAGAGCAGCCGGTACATGTATACTATCTGGATTTATTGGCTCACCGACCTGTTTCCAACAAAATAGCCGCAGATTTTGAGATCAGACACGAAAGTCCGCAGCTGATTGTCATAGAGAACGGAAAACCTGTTAACAGTGCTTCACACCAGGATATTTCTTTAAGCCAGATTGTATCATGAAGAATATAAATAATTATTTAGCCAAAGTTTTAAATGTTCCACTTCAGAATGTGAACACCTGCAGCCTGCACTATGAGGTAAAGAAAATTCCAAAAAATCAGTTTCTTCTTCAGTATGGTGAAATTTGCCGTCATATATTCTTCGTAGAAAAAGGGCTTTTAAAAATGTATTCCATTGATAAAAACGGAAAAGAACATATTATACAGTTTGCTCCGGAAAGCTGGCTGATTTCTGACAGAAGCAGTCTTTATTTCAATGAAAAGTCTATTTATTATATAGAAGCCGTGGAGGATTCTGAGGTTTTGTTTCTCCATCCTGACTTCTTCAACAAACTGGTAGAACAATTTCCGAACAGTATTGAAAGAAGTGATTTTCTCCTTCAGAAACACATCAGAAGCCTTCAGAACAGGATCAACTCTTTGCTGGGAGAGACTGCAGAAGAAAGATATATGAAATTCATCAAAATGTATCCGGATTTACTGCTGAGAGTTCCGCAATGGATGATTGCATCTTATCTGGGAATTACTCCTGAGAGTCTGAGCCGAGTAAGAAAAGAACTGGCAAGGAAAAATTTCATCCCGGATAATAAATAAAAAAAGCTGGAAGATGGGAGAGGGAAGCCAGAAGTTCTGATCAATACAAAGAACTGTTAAACACCCTTATTAATAAGAATTGAAAAAATCTATTCTTAAAACTATAATCACTTCCATCTTCCAGCCTCTATCTTCCTTACCTCAAATCAATCTTTTTGGCTAGCTGTCCAACCTGTCTGAGTTTGGCCTGTGTATTTTCCGACCATGGAAGCCCTATGCAGAGTCTCATACAATTTTCAAACTGCTCCTGAAAAGTAAACATTCTTCCGGGCGCGATACTTATGTTCTGTTTGATAGCCAGATCATATAATTCTGTTGTACGAATATTTTTATCAAATTCTATCCATAAAGACAAGCCTCCCTGTGGACGGCTGGTTTTCGTACCTTCCGGAAAAGATTCTGCAATGGTCTGAACATAATTCTGATAATTGATCTGTAATGTTCTGCGCAGCTGCTGAAGATGTTTTTCATATTTTCCGGATTTCAGGAAATTAGCCACCGCTTCATTCACAATGGAAATAGAAGAGGTAGAGTGCAGAAGCTTCAGCTTCATGATTTTGTCTTTATATTTTCCAGGAGCAATCCAACCTACGCGGTAACCAGGAGCCAGAGTTTTTGAAATAGAGCTGCAATACAGTACATTTCCGTCTTTATCAAAAGATTTACAGCATTTCGGACGGCTGGAACCAAAATAAAGGTCTCCATACACATCATCTTCTATCAACGGAATATTATTTTCAGAAAGTATTTTTACAATTTCTTTTTTATTTTCATCAGGCATACAGCTTCCCAACGGTGAATTAAAATTGGGAATCAGGAGACAAAGATCTATTTTGGGAATTAACTTTTTTAAAGCCTCAATTTCTATTCCTGTAGTAGGATGTGTAGGAAGCTCCAGTACCTTTAATCCCAGCCCGTTGGCCAGCTGAAGAATTCCGGGATAGCAGGGACTTTCGATCGCGACGGTATCTCCTGGCTTTCCTAAAGCCATCAAACAGAAAGAAAGGGCATTCATTCCTCCATTGGTGGTGATAAGATCATTTTCGCTCAGATTGCCTCCCCATTGTAAGGAACGTACCGCAATCATTCTTCTTAATTTCAGATTTCCCTGAAGTTCTTCATATTCGGTACCACCATCTTTTAATTCCCTGGTGGCATTCACAATTTCTTTTTTTAGTTTAGCCTGCGGCAAAAGATCTCCCGACGGAATTCCGATAGAGAAGAAGGTAAGATCCTTTTTACCCATATTTTCATATACTTTACTGATCAGCTCATCCGGTTCATCATTATTGGCGATCAATGACGGACGGCTTACTTCCGGCAAAGGGAGTTTTGCTGAAAGCAGCTGACTTACAAAATAGCCGGACTGCGGTTTGGATTCTACCAAAGACTGGGATTCCAGTTCCAGAAAGACACGCTTGGCCGTATTCATGCTTACCTGATGTTCCTGACATAGCATTCTCACTGAAGGAAGCTTGTCTCCGGCCTTAAGAATACCATTTCTGATCTGTCCTGCAATACCGTCTGCAATTTCCGTGTACAAAAATTCTTTACTCATATTGTTAAACTGTGCTCATGCAAATATACAAAACTGATACTGTGTTTATCGGATTATCCTTTCTAATTTTGAACATCAGTTAAAAAGTTTGAATACCATGTTGACAAAACAAATATCAAAAGATGAAAATATAAGTGGCTGGATCAATGGCTTTATAGGTGTCGTATTATTTAGTGGAGGTTTGCCGGCCACAAAGTTAGCCGTAATGGAAATGAGCCCCATTTTTGTAACGATTGTTCGTGCGGCTGTTGCAGGAATTCTTGCGCTTATCGTATTATGGCTGGGTAAAGAAAAACGTCCTGTTAAAAAAGATTTAATTCCATTACTTTTGGTTTCCCTTGGCTGTGTGGTAGGTTTTCCGCTTCTTTCTGCATTGGCACTTCAATATCTTACTTCAGCACATTCTATTGTATTTCTTGGAATGCTGCCTTTGGCAACAGCTGTATTTGGAGTGATGCGTGGTGGCGAAAAACCCCATCCTATATTTTGGTTTTTCTCTATTACAGGAAGTCTTTTGGTGATTGGCTATGCTGTTTCGCAGGGGATATCAGCGTCACCTGTTGGCGATATTCTGATGCTGCTTGCCGTTATTTTATGTGGTATGGGTTATGCTGAAGGCGCGAAGCTATCTAAAACATTAGGCGGCTGGCAGGTAATTTCCTGGGCTTTGGTATTGGCACTGCCTGTTATGATTCCTTTATTTTTTATCTATTTTCCTGATGATATTGAAAATGTTAGTTTTCAGGGATGGTTTGGAATGGCTTATATTTCGATTTTCAGCATGTTTATCGGGTTTATATTTTGGTATAAAGGACTGGCACAAGGCGGAATTGCTACTGTTGGACAGCTGCAGCTGCTTCAGCCTTTTTTTGGCTTGGCACTCGCAGCCTGGCTTCTTCATGAGCAGGTAAGTGTGGGAATGCTGGGGGTGACAGTGGGCGTCATCTTATGTGTTGCAGGAACTAAAAAATTTGCAAAATAATTAAATATAAAGCATTATGACTCAAGTCATAAGAAAACGGCTTCACAATAGTCTATTTTTGATACATCACCACAAAATAGAGCATTATGAAGTTTATTATATCAAGCCTGCTTATAGGATTTATGGTCCTGAGCTGTAAAAAAGAATCCAAAACAGAAACCAATGTTACAACAGATACTGTCATAGCTGATACCATCAGAACGGATTCTGTTTCCACGGTAAATCCAATCCCTTCCGATACAGTACACAGTGATACGGTTTCCTCAGAAAAACTTACAGATACCACGACAACCCCTAAAAATAAAATTCCAAAGAAATAGCAGTTTTTTCTGTTATTACTTTGAAAAACCCGTTTTTATTAAGTAAAAATGGGTTTTATTATTTTGTATTTCTACAAATTGTTGAAATTACAGCTTAAATATGTGGTATCAAAAAATCAATTTAATTGCATTTTTAGTGGTAATACTTAACCAATAAATAAAATATACAATTAGAGTTATTAATATTTTTAACTTTTTTTAACTTTTAAAACAATCATTAAGGTGTACTTTTTGCACTCATTAAGTATCGATTACCAATATATATTTTACTAAGATTAAGAAGAGGAGAAGAAGAAAACAACACCAAAAACAACTATTATGGTTATCGACGAAAACATTTTGATTTCAGCGGGAGCAGAAACGAGACACTATAACCCTTCAGAAGTGATATTCTGCGAGGGGGATATACCCAATTACTACTACCAGATTATTAACGGAGAAGTAAAACTCAATAATTATAATGAGGAAGGAAAAGAATTTATTCAGAATATTTTATCCGACGGAGAAAGCTGTGGAGAATCTATTCTTTTTATAGAAAAACCTTATCCTATGAATGCTGAAGCTATTACAGAATGTACTGTTTTAAGGCTTCATAAATCCATTTTTTTCAATCTGCTGAACCAAAACCCCGAATTATACATGGAGGTCAACAGTTTTCTCTCCGAACGCCTTTACTATAAATTCATCATGATGCAGAATCTTTCATCGCAAAATCCTTCGATACGACTTAGAGGACTGATGGATTATTTGAAGAGTTTCCAGAAAGATGCACGTCCTTATTCATTCCTGATTCCTTTAACTAGACAACAGATGGCTAGTCTTACAGGTTTGTGTGTAGAAACCGCAATAAGGACCATCAAACATATGGAAAGGGATAAAATCGTAAGAATTGAAAATCGTAAAATTTTATATTAGCATTCATTTGACATAGAAAATTTTGTGATTTTTTTCATTTAAATCTTTCTGAAGATATGAAAACGATAAGCTGTATGAATATTGATGAAAGTCTCCTGTACTCCATGAGTGCAGAGGACAGGAACTATAAAAAACGGGAATCAGTTTTCAAAAAAAAGGATTCCCGTATTATAAGACTTTCCAAAAATATTTTCTTTGAAATGACAGACGGGAATCCTTATCTTTCAATGGAAGTGAATGCCTGCTTATCGCAGGAAATCTATTATACTTTAAAAATGGGACAGAGTCTTGCATCAGAAAATGCTGTGCGGAGGCTGAAAGGTTTACCGGATTACCTGAAAAGCTATCACCATGAAGACTGTCTAAAATATTCCACATTGAATTGGCAGGACAACAGATTGTCAATCCTACGGACATGCATATGGAAAATGTATTCCGGGCTCTTGAAAAGATGAAAAAATCTGGCAGAATTATCATAAATGACTGAAAAATTTTGTATTAATCCGCATTAACATGATCCAGGTCATAAAAAAGTGAATTATTCTGACGTACATTTGAAATATAAATTTTCAATCCAATTTTCTAAACCTTAGTAAAAAAGGAACGTAAAAAGCATTTGCTTTTATTATCATTTTAAAATTACCGACATCCAACTGTTGCCGTCTAATACTAGTCACGGGCTGCAATACACATCACTAAATATTAATAAAAAAAATTCAGTTATGAACACTAGAAATTCAAGAAACCGCAGTTCAAGAGGACAGTCACATTCATCAGAAAACCTTGAAGAAGTATATCAGTTAGGATATGATCATGGTTTCAACGATGCAACCAGAGATGAAGATTATGATGATGATTTTTCAGAATATGAAAATTATTTTGATAATGAAAATGAGGATTATGACGATGACTACGATGAAGATGATTATGATGAATACGACGACGATTATGATGATGAAGAAGATGATGATTATGACGACGAAGAAGAAGACGATGATGATGATCAGAGAGGCCGTAGAGGAGGAAGAGGTGGTTCCAGAGGCGGAAACGGTAACCAGCAGAGAGACAGCCAGGGAAGATTTACTTCTGGTAGAGGTGGTTCTCGTGGAGGAAACTCCGGTGGTGGTTCCCGCGGACGTTCAAGTTCTGGTTCCGGCTCCAGATCAGGAGGCAGAGGCAGGTCATCATCAGGAGATGGTACTTCAAGAAGAGGTTTCGCTTCCATGAGTAAAGCTGAGCGTACAAGAATAGCCAGAATGGGAGGTCAGGCTTCTCATGGAGGAGGCAGATCTTCAGGTTCCAATTCAGGAAGAGGAGGTTCATCCAGATCAGGAAACAACAGTAACAGCTCAGGAAGAGGAGGCTCGAACTCCAACTCTAATTCAGGAAGTTCAAGAAGAGGATTTGCTGCAATGAGTAAATCTGAGCGTACAAGAATAGCCAGAATGGGAGGCCAAGCTTCCCACGGAGGCGGAAGATCTTCAGGTCGTTCCGGATTCGGAGGCAGACGTAATTCATAATTCTTTTTCCAGGATTGCCTCTTTAGCCATATATAAAGAGGTAATCCTTTAATAACAAACACCATTTACACCATGCCCAATAAAATATTAGAAACCAATACGGCAGTTTCTGCCACCAAAAAAGGTACGGCAGACAAGACAACTGTCAACCAGGATGAAATGAAAAATTCACCCCTTCACAA
Organism: Chryseobacterium sp. DZ-32; assembly: GCF_059587025.1. Classification (NCBI taxonomy): domain Bacteria; kingdom Pseudomonadati; phylum Bacteroidota; class Flavobacteriia; order Flavobacteriales; family Weeksellaceae; genus Chryseobacterium; species Chryseobacterium sp. DZ-32. The sequence goes on along the minus strand of NZ_JCAIOM010000010.1, from coordinate 136,719 downwards.
GTTCTTTGTGAGTGCCCTGAAGGACATTTATTTTGCTGAAAATGCCATTCTGGATGCATTGGAAAAAATGCAGGAAGCAGCTACTGCTGAAGAATTGAAAGATGCTTTTGAAGACCATCACCTTCAGACTCAAAAACATGTTAAGCGTTTGGAAAAAGTTTTCAAACTCATTGATGAAAAGCCTGAACAGAAAGAATGCAAGGCTATCAAAGGGATTATTGAAGAAGGGGAAGAAGTCATCAAAGCTACAGAAGACGGCACTGCAACAAGAGATGTTGCCCTTATTATTGCAGCACAGAAAGTAGAACATTACGAAATTGCCACTTATGGCGGATTGGCCCAGCTTGCCATAACTATGGGACATGATAAGGCAGCCGATTTGCTTGAAAGAACGCTTCAGGAAGAAGAAGACACCGATTCTTATCTTACAGATATTGCAGAAACATCCATCAACTTTGATGCAGAACAGGAAGACTAAAACTATGTAATAAGCCATGTAGCTTGTTCTATATGGCTTATTTTAATCATGAAATCAAAATATATGGAATGCCAGAAAATAATAAAGACACTGAGACATAAGGATTTTATAAAAATACCGAATACCGGGAAGTGTTTTGAAGACGGGGCAGCAATCTATGCAAAAGAGATCAAAAAAAATATTTTTCTTTTATTTATTATTCTGAAAGATATTGATATTGAAAATATACAGGCATTAATTGCTCACTTCGACTGCTTCGGCAGTATCGGATTAAAAGAACCGGAACAGATCATGTTTTATTTATCCATAAAAGATAAAAATGACCTTCATTATTTTGAAAAATATCTGGAAGCTTCTAATAACTAAAAACCATTCTTAAATATGACTTTTGAAAACGACACTTTACAACATTCCGGCCTGAATGATAAAAATAATGCAATAGAGAATGAGTCTTTATTTCCGTCTATTATGAATTCTTACGGAGTTACAGCTTTTCTGATCAAGTCTTTAGAAAAGATTAAAAATAATGCTACCTGTGAAGTCCTGAAAGGAGTGATAGACAATTATATGGAAGAATACATCCTCAATATCCGTGAGTTTCATTTTAATAACACAACGAAAACCACAGATTTGGATGCTGAAATAAGATATGAGTCTCCTGCCTTCACCTTGTATGCCAAAACAGCGTATTACAAAGTTCTGAAGGAAGAAGAATATATCAACAGACTTCTTGAAATTCTGGGAAATAAGACAGATTAATTGCTGCGGCCCCATTATTTAACTGCTTTTGAAAGAAAATACACCAACCACAAAAAGATTATGAATATGAACACCAACGAACACAACAAAAAAGCAGAACAGCTGGATCTACACAGCACTTCCAATGAAAATGAAAAGCTGACCACCAATCAGGGCTTAAAGATCAACAACAACCAGGATTCTTTAAAAGCTGGCGAACGTGGCCCTTCATTGCTGGAAGATTTTATCCTGCGGGAAAAAATTACCCACTTTGATCATGAGAGAATTCCTGAAAGGGTAGTTCACGCCAGAGGCTCCGGTGCACATGGCGTTTTTAAGCTTACTAAAAGCCTTGCAGAATACACCAAAGCAAAATTTTTAACAGAGCTGGGAAAAGAAACACCTGTTTTTGTACGGTTTTCAACCGTCGCAGGGAGTAAAGGAAGTACCGATCTCGCGAGAGATGTCCGTGGTTTTGCGGTAAAATTTTATACCGAAGAAGGAAATTATGACCTGGTTGCCAATAATATGCCGGTATTTTTTATTCAGGATGCTATTAAGTTTCCTGATCTTGTGCATGCTGTAAAACCAGAGCCGGACAATGAAATTCCGCAGGCTGCATCTGCTCATGATACATTCTGGGATTTTATTTCACTGATGCCCGAAAGTATGCACATGATCATGTGGCTGATGAGTGACAGAGCAATTCCGAGAAGTCTGAGAATGATGGAAGGCTTTGGAGTACATTCTTTTAAATTCATCAATGAGGCAGGAAAAGTACATTTTGTAAAATTCCATTTTAAACCCAGATTAGGCGTTCATTCCGTAGCCTGGAACGAAGCTCAGATGATTTCAGGAGTAGATTCTGATTTCCATAAGCGGGATCTTTGGGAAGCCATAGAAAATGGCGATTATCCGGAATGGGATTTCGGGGTACAGCTCATACCCGAAGAGGATGAACACAAATTTGATTTTGATCTTCTCGACCCTACCAAAATAGTTCCTGAGGAAGAAGTCCCTGTAGAAATCTTCGGAACGTTAACACTTAACAGAAATCCGGATAATTTCTTTGCAGAAACCGAGCAGATTGCATTTCACCCGGGACATATCATTCCTGGGATAGATTTCACCAATGATCCGCTGCTACAGGGAAGATTATTTTCATATACCGACACCCAGCTTTCAAGACTGGGTTCTCCCAATTTCCATGAAATACCGATCAACAGATCTATCAACACGGTTCATAACAACCAAAGAGATGGTCATATGAGACAGCAGATCGTAAAAGGAAAAAGCAGCTATGAACCAAATTCCATAGGCGGCGGATGTCCTTTTCAGGCAATGATGTCTGAAGGCGGCTTTACCTCCCAGCAGGAAAGAGTTTCCGGAGTGAAGATCAGAGAAAGAAGTAAAAGTTTTGTGGATCATTATTCACAGGCAAAATTATTCTATAACAGCCAGTCTGCACCGGAGAAAACACACCTTCAGAATGCATTGGTCTTTGAATTATCAAAAGTAACCCGTCCTGAGATCAGGGAAAGACTGGTAGGACAGCTTGCCTATATTGATACGGATCTTGCCTGGAAGGTAGCAGAAAAATTAGGAGTGGAAGTTAAAAAACTGGAATGGCTCAATCAAAGTCTGCCGGCAGATAGTAATATGATAGAACTTCAAAGCGAAGAAAGAGAACCTCATACAAAGATATCCGATGCTTTAAGTATGAAGAATACGGTAAAAAATACAATTAAGAGCCGGAAAATAGGCTTTATTCTGGCTAACCGTGCTGATGGTGGAGCTGTCAATGATCTTAAAGCAAAGCTTGAAGCAGAAGGTGCCAGAGTTGAACTGATTGCAACAAGTGTTGCTCCCGTAAAACTGAATGACGGTTCAGAACTGACTCCGAAACATTCTCTTAGCAGTACGGCAAGTGTCTGTTTTGATGCCCTTGCGATCTGCCCGGGAGAAGATTCCGTAAAAGAGCTGATGATTGCTGAAAACAAACATCTGGTTCTGCATTTCATCAATGAAGCTTATAAACACTGTAAAGCAATTTACTTCGGAAAAGACACGGAGGTGCTTTACCACAATTCCAATGTAGCCGCTAAACAACATGAGGATCCCGGAATCATTACATGGGAAGACGGAGATCCGGCAGATAAATTCATCCAGGCTATTGCCCAACACAGAGTCTGGGATCTTGAAAAGGAGAGAAACGCGTAATCATAAAACACCCTTCACACCAACACCAATCACTTTAAATATTTAGATTATGAAAGCAGCCGTTTTTCATTCACCAGGTAATATTACCTGTGATACCGTAGAAGATCCCAGAATTCTGGATGAAAATGATATTATTCTGAGAGTAACTTCCACAGCGATTTGTGGCAGTGATCTCCATATGTATTCAGGAGGAATTCCGCAGGCCAGACCCATGGTAATGGGACATGAATTTATGGGTATCGTAGAAGAAACCGGGAAAAACATCAGTCACCTGAAAGCAGGCGACAGGGTAGTAGTTCCTTTTCCCATTGCTTGTGGAAGCTGTTTCTTCTGCCAGCATGATCTTCCCACCGCATGTGAACATAGCAACCCCGATTATTACGGCCCGGAAGGAGGTATTTTTAAAGAAAAAGGCGGAGCTCTGTTCGGATATACCGACCTGTATGGAGGATATGACGGTGGCCAGGCCCAGTATGTAAGAGTTCCCTACGCGAATTTTGGGCCCAGAAAAGTTCCGGAAAACCTTAGTGATGAACAGGTTTTATTTCTTACTGATATTTTCCCCACAGGCTACACAGGAGTGATGTGGGGAGAGCTTAAAGGAGGAGAAACCGTTGCGGTTTTTGGAGCAGGCCCGGTAGGGACAATGGCCACGAAAAGTGCTGTTCTTCATAACGCAAAGAAAGTTATTGTAATTGATACCCTTCAATACAGATTAGACAGAATCAAAATGCTTACAGGATGTGAAACCATTTTGTGGGAAGATGCTGAAAGCACTATTGAACAGATCAGGGATATGACAGACGGGCGGGGTGCAGATCTATGTATTGAAGCCGTAGGTTTTGAACCGGAAAGAAGTTTTATAGACCGTGCAAAAGCTGTTTTAAACTTTGAGAAAGGCTCTGTCAAAGTACTGGAAGCATGCATGAGTGCGGTAAGGAGAGGTGGCATTGTTTCTGTTCTGGGAGTTTATCCCGTTAATTATGACAATTTCAGACTTGGACAGATTTTTGACAAGGGAATTACACTTAAAGCAGGACAGTGCAATGTTCATCCTATTATAGACAAGCTCATGGATTATGTGGTGACAGGAAAAATCACTCTTGATGATGTTATTACCCACCGTTTATCTCTTGATGAAGTAAGCAAAGGATACGAAATTTTTGATAAAAAAGAAGACGGATGTGTAAAGGTCGTTCTTGACCCATGGAAGCTGACAGGCTTTTAAAATAAATTATCAACCAATCACTCAAAATTTAATAGTATGGACTTTCAAAAAAATCTTCTCGAATATATAAGTCAGTCACTGATGACCACGGATGAAACCATTTCAATTGCAGAAAGTGTCACTTCAGGATGTTTGCAGCTGGCTTTTTCACAGATGCCTAATGCTTCTATGTTCTACAAAGGAGGAATGACAGCCTACACATTGCCGGAAAAAGTAAAACTACTAAAGGTTAACAGACAGGAGGCCGAAGAATGTGACTGCGTTTCAGAGAATATTGCAGAGACGATGGCTTTAAATGTCGCAAAACTTTACGAATCCGACTGGTCTATCGCTACAACCGGATACTGTACACCAATCCGGAATTCCGGGTATAAAATTTTTGCCTATTTCTCATTCTCTTACAAAGGTGAGATCATCCTGACTAAAAAACTGGAATTACATCCTAAAACTCAAGCCCTGAATGCCCAGCTATATTACACCGAATTTATTTTGGGGTGTTTTAAAAGTGAACTTAACAGGCTTTTAATCTTAAAATAAATCTATGGAACGCAAAAATCAATATGCACTCATTACAGGTGCTACCAGCGGTATAGGCTACGAACTGGCAAAGAAATTTGCCAGTAACGGATATGATCTTGTTATTGTGGCCAGAGATCATGAAGAGCTGAAAAGAAAAGCCGATGAACTCAAAAATTATGGAGTGAATGTAATCAGCATCTCCAAAAATTTATTCTTACAGGAAGAAGTCTATTCTCTTTATTCCGAATTAAAAATGAATGGAATAAGCCCTGAAATATTAGTGAATGATGCCGGGCAGGGAGTGTACGGGAAATTTCAGGATACGGATATCCACAGGGAAGTAGACATTGTTCAGTTAAATATCATTTCAGTCATCATATTGACCAAACTGTTTTTAAAGGACCGGCTGCCCGAGGGGTCAGGAAAGATTTTGAATCTGGCATCTGTAGCCAGCAAAGCTCCCGGCCCGTGGCATTCGGTATATCACGGTACTAAAGCATTTGTATTATCATGGTCTGAGGCCATCCGTGAAGAGCTGAAAGATTCCGGAATTACAGTGACGGCTCTGTTACCGGGACCTACCGATACCGATTTCTTTAATAAAGCGGATATGAACAGAAGTAAAGTACTTGAAGACCCAGATAATCTGGCATCGCCGGAAGAAGTGGCTGCAGATGGTTACCATGCTCTGATGAATGGTGATGATAAAATAATATCAGGGTTAAAAAACAAACTTTCTGTAGCAATGGCGAATATAGCCAGTGACAGTATGGCGGCTCATAGAATGGCAGAAATGCAGAAACCTTCAACAGAAAAATAAAAAGACTTATGATAGGAAAATTAGACAATAAAACAGTTTTGATTACCGGTGCAGACAGCGGAATAGGAAAGGCTGTTGCCCTTCTTTTTGCCCTGGAAGGTGCAGATATTGCCATTATTTATCATTCCAGTGACAACGACGCCGGAAGAACAAAAGCGGAAATTGAGAATCTGAATAGAAAATGTATCATTTTCAAAGGAGATATCAATGATTACGATTTTTGTGAAGAAACGGTAAAAGAAGTGATCTCGGCATTCGGAAAAATTGATATTCTCATTAATAATGCCGGAATTCAGTTTCCTGCAGAAAGTATTGAGCAGCTTGAAGAGAAAAACATCAGACAGACTTTTGATTCCAATATTGTCGGAATGATTTTGTTAACAAAAGTAGTATTCCCCTATTTAAAAGAAGGAAGCTGCGTTATCAATACCACTTCCGTTTCCGCCTATCAGGGACATCCTGAACTCCTTGATTATTCTGCAACAAAAGGCGCTATTGTTTCCTTCACCCGTTCTCTGGCACTGCAGGCAAAACCCAGGGGAATCAGGATCAATGCCGTTGCTCCGGGACCAGTGGCTACACCACTTACCGAAGAAACTTTTGATGAAAAGAAAGAAAACCCCAATAAACCTCCTTTGGAGAGAAATGCTACTCCTGAAGAAATCGCTTTAAGTTTCCTGTTTCTGGCAGGTGATGATGCGTCACAGATTACGGGCCAGGTACTGCACCCCAATGGAGGACTGATAGTAAATGGTTAAAGTATATAAAAGTATAAACATCAAAATAGTTAAAATATGAAAACTACAGCACTTATTTTAGGCGTTATCAGCCTTTTTGCTTTTACTTCCTGCCGATGTAATATTGATGAAGACGAAAACAAGAAAAGGGATCAGAAAAGCAGTTCGTCCAATACCGATAAATCCGGTCTGCCCGAAAGTGATACCCTGAGTATCAGATAAGTTTAACAATAAAATATTCTGATAATGTACAGAGACGGTGCAAGAAAAAGTATTTGGCAGGAAGAGATCAGAAAATTTTCTACAGAAACGGATCTCAGCTCATTATTTGATGTTGCCATTGTAGGAGGTGGAATTACAGGAGTTTCAACAGCACTTAAACTTCAGGAATCCGGAAAGAAATGTGTTATTCTTGAAGCAGCCAATATAGGATTTGGAACTACAGGTGGCACAACAGCTCATTTGAACGATTTTTTTGATACAACCTTTAATCAGGCTATCCGTGATTTTGGACTGGATAATGCCAAACTGTATGCACAATCCGGAACTGATGCCATCAGTATTATTGAAGGTAATATTCAGAAATATCAGATCAGTTGTGATTTCACAAGAAAGTCAGCTTACCTTTTTGCCCTAGATGAAAAACAGGAAGAACAGTTGAAAGATATTGTAGAAGGAGCAGCCAAGGTAGGTCATGAAATGAGTTATGTGAATGAAATTCCTTTTCCCATTCCATTCAGAGAAGCGGTGCTTATTCCCGGGCAGGGGCATTTTCATCCTGTAAAATATAGTAAGGCGCTCTGCGAAGCTTTTATAAAACTGGGCGGCTCTATTGTAGAAAACTGCCATTGTGAAGAACATGATGAGCAAAATGATTTTGTAGTTTTAAAAACTTCAAAAGGGGAAATAAAGGCCTCAAATGTAGTCTATGCTACCCATATTCCGCCTGGAGTCAATCTTCTTCATTTTACAAATGCTCCCTACAGAAGTTATGCCATGGCTTTTACCATGAAAAATGACAAATATCCGTGGGAGCTTGGTTATGACCTTTGTGAACCCTATCACTATTACCGTATTCAGAATATTGAAGGCGAAAATCTATTGATTGCAGGAGGTGAAGATCACAAAACAGGACATGCTGATGATACCGGAGAATGTTTTTCAAGACTTGAAAATTATGTCAGAAAATATTTTGAGGTAGAAACGGTCCATTACAGCTGGTCCAGCCAATATTACGAACCCGTAGACGGGCTTCCGTACATTGGAAAACTTCCGGGAAGCAAGGGAAGAATTTTTACCGCTACAGGCTTCAGAGGAAACGGAATGATCTTCGGAACACTTTCGTCACAAATCCTTCATGACCTTATCCTCACAGGAAAAAGTAAATATGGAGATCTGTTCAATCCTTCCAGAATCAAACCTGTTGCAGGATTTTCAGATTTTGTGAAAGAAACGGCAACTATGGCCTTTGATTTTATAAAAGATAAGATTTTAACCGAGAAAATTGAGTCTTTTTCTGAAGTCGGTGAAGGTGAAGCGAAAGTGATCAGATATGAATCAGAATCTTATGCTCTTTACAAAGAAAATGACGGCACTTTACATCTGCTCAGAAGTACCTGTCCACACGCAGGATGTGAAGTCCGGTGGAACAGTGCGGAGCTGAGCTGGGATTGCCCATGTCACGGTTCACGGTTTAATGTCAACGGAAAAATCCTTACCGGACCCACCACAAAGAACCTCCAGAAGGCATTCCCTTATCAAAAACGTGATTCATAAACGCCAAACTTTAAACTTTAAACTTTAAACTTTAAATATTGAACTCTAACCTTTAAACTCAGAAATATGTCACGCACCAGTTTCCTGTATCGCAACAGCTTAAGTATTGTTCTGATTACTCTGATGATTATTTTTCTTGCAGGACAGTTTTTTATGGGCTGGAAAACAGAAAATAAAGAACTCATTGAAAACGGCCAGCCTGTTTTAAAGATCGGTGAATACATCCATAGCGGTCACTTTATACAGGCTACTTTTGAAAACTGGGAAAGCGAATTTCTCCAGATGATGCTGTATGTTTTATTAACGATTTCTCTGAGGCAAAAAGGCTCCAGTGAATCAAAATCTATGACAGAAGAGGAAGATGTTGACAAAGAACCTGTACCACATCCCAAAGCGCCATGGCCTGTAAAAAAAGGCGGAATATGGCTGAAACTCTACAAACATTCTTTATCACTTGCTTTTGCAATTCTATTTCTGGCAAGCTTTATTTTGCATTTCTATGGCAGTCTTAAGGATTTTAATGATGAACAAATGATGAAAGATAAACCTGCTGTAACGGCCATTCAATACATTTCAGAATCTCGGTTCTGGTTTGAGTCTTTTCAAAACTGGCAGAGTGAATTCCTGGCGGTTGCTTCCCTGGTTCTTCTCTCTATATGGCTTCGCGAAAAAGGTTCTCCGGAATCAAAACCCGTTGATATGCCTCATGATGAAACGCCTTGATTTTTATTCACTTTCGGCTTTGTCTGCATAATGGCAAAATACGACGATGTAAAGGCTGATAAACTCTGATAGCCCACTTTATAGGCTACTTCACTCAACGTGTACTGTCTGGTATCTATCAGTTCAATACTTTTTAAAATCCTTGTCAGCTGAAGGTATTTCTGTATCGTAATTCCCGTTTCATTTTTAAAAATTCTCTGGAGGCTCCTCACAGACATTTGTGCTTTTTCGGCAAGAGCATCCATGTCCGGATTATATTTAAAATTGGAATTAATTTCATTGCATACAGGAATCAGTCTTGAATCCGTAGGAACAGGAATCTGCAGACTGCTGCTTTCTTTGCAGAAATTGGGAAGGCTTTTTAAAATAGCTTTAAAAAACAGATCCTGTTCTTCGTTTTCATCCAATAACTGGTTCCATTTTGAGGCATACAAAAGCATTTCCTTTAAAACAGCAGGAACAGCAAATACCTGAACATGCCGGTAAAATTCATCTTCAAAAACGGATTTGAACAGGAATACCATCAGATTTACAGTTTGTGCCTCAGAAGTGATCTTATGCGCTTTTTCCGAAGGAATCCATATGACATGATGCTGGGGGACAAGATAAATTTTCTGGCCGATATGGAAGTATTGGTAGCCTTCTTCCACAAAAGTGAGCTGAGCCCGGCTGTGCTTGTGCTCATAATCATCATGTTTCCAGTTTTTTTCACACCATACATAAGCTTCCTTGTTGATAGAATCTACAAAGTGGCTTTCCGTTTTTTCAATCAGTCCGCATTTCATTTTGTCGTTTTGAATGTATATTTTGGCAAATTTAATAAAAACGACAATAGTAATTTTGTACTGTCACTGTCATGGTACAGGATTTAACACATAAAAAACCTATATCTTATTCAGAATGAAAAAACTATGTCTTTTTTTTATCTTAATTTTATTATCAAATACCACCCACATCATGGCACAAAATAAAGCTAACATACTGGTTCTTATTCATTCGGACAATGGCGGAACCTACGAACTGGCTAAGGAACTCGCCAAAGGAATTGAAAGTGAAAATAACGCAGTTTCCCATATAAAACTTGTCAAAGCCTCACAAAATCCAAACCTGAAAAATCTTCCGGTTGCAACACCAGATGAGCTGGCCCATTATGATGGAATCGCTTTTGGTTCCCCGGTTTATTTCGGAAATATCAGCACAGGAATGAGTGAATTTTTATCCGGAACTGTTCAGCTCTGGACCAATCATGCGCTGGAAGGAGTTCCGGCTACTGTTTTTATGTCTGCCGGAAGCGGAGCAGGAAAGGAGCTTGCTCTTCAGGCGTTCTGGAACAGCCTTGCCGTCCACGGAATGGTTCTCGTGTCTAATGGAATACGTGGAACAGAAGAACTGAACAAAGCCATTCCGCAAGGAAATACTGTTTTGGGAATTACCAGCATGGCTTCTTTAAAAGATGTGGAAAGACCTACGAAAGGAGAGCGGAATATGGCTGAAATTCAGGGAAGAAATTTTGCAAAAATAGCATTGGCATTAAAAGATACGCAATCTAAAAAAATGGTGGCTGTTAAGGAAAATCATCAGAATTTCAGTGAAATATTAAAACAGAAAAACATTATTCTTCCACAGGTTCCAAAGCCGGCGGGAAATTATCAGCCGTTCGTCCGTTCCGGAAATCTTGTATTTATCAATCAGGTTGCTTTAAAAGACGGTAAAATTTTCAATCCGGGTAAATTAGGTGTTGAAGTGAATGAGCAGCAGGTAAAAGATGCTGTAAAAGTAACCATGCTGAATGTGATTTCAGTGTTAAATGAAGCTGTAGGAGGAGACTTGAGCAGAGTAAAACAATGCGTGCAGCTCACGGGAATTTTCAATACAAAAGATGATTATACAAAACATGCTGATCTGATGAATGTGGCTTCTGATCTGGCTGTTGAAATTTTCGGGGAAAAAGGAAAACATGCCAGAGCTACCTTGGGAGCTTCTTCCATTCCTGTGGGCTCTTCCGTAGAGATTCAGGCGGTTTTTGAAGTGGAATAGTTTTCCAATCTAAACAACAAAATCACAAATATTTAAAACACTTAAGTTAGCTTAAAAAAGTATACAGAAAAATCCGTGTAAATCTGCGAAATCTGTGGGAGAAAATACTTCTTTAACCACAAAAGTTAAAACACTTAAGTGACAGATAGCTGCTGAGAAGTTCAAATAAGTTTAAAAAATATTTGATTTTTTGATTATATAAATATCGTGTAAATCTATGGAAGTTAAAAACCCGAGATAATCTCTGCGATAACAGGGATACTTTGCTCCAGCTGCTCTTCAGAAAGTGCTCCATAGCTTAACCGGAATCCGTTTGCCTGGCTTTTACTGTATTGTTTAGGATGAATAATCTTAATATTTTTTTCCAGTAAAAGCTTTGTTACAGCATCCCAATCCAGCCTTGTTTTGGGAACAATCCAAAAGGCAAGGCCACCTTCAGGCAATGTAAAATCGGCAATATCTTTCATATATTTTGTCAACAGTTCAAAGACAAAATCCCTTTTGTTTTTGTAATGAACGGTTGCTTTTCTGATGTGCTTTTTTATGGCTCCTTCTTTAATCAGCTGGAGAACTGCCTGTTCCATGATAACATCTCCATGTACATCAATAATTTTTCTCAGATCACCAATTCTTTTTAATAATTCCTGATTTTTAGTGGCCAGATAACCGATCCTTAAAGCCGGAGCTACCACCTTGCTTAAAGTTCCGATGTATACATAATTGTTCAGTTCAGGAAAGCTTGAAATGGGGAGAATAGGGCGGTATCCGAAGTGAAACTCATTATCATAATCATCTTCAATAATGGTTATATTGTATTGGTTGGACAGCTCAATTAATTGTAATCGTCTTGCCAGACTCAAAGTAACTGTAGTAGGGTATTGTCTGTGAGGAGTAATATACAGGGCTTTAATATTCTGATGTTGCTTTAAAAGCTTTTCAACAGTCTCCATATGGATTCCTTCCTGATCTACAGGGACCGACAAAAGCTTTGCTCCTGCATACTCAAATGCCTGCCATGCAGGCTGATACCCTGGATCTTCTACAATAACCATGTCTCCGGGATTTAAAAGTGTCTGAGCGGTAAGGAACATTCCCATCTGGCTGCCCCTTGTAATGGAAATTTCATTTTCATGAATATGCATTCCACGCTGGTGGTTGAGCATCTGAGAAATCATTTTTCTAAATTCTGTGTCACCGTGTTCATTTCCATATCCCATCATCTGCCACTTGGCTTTGATGCCGAAAATTTGTCTGTAGGCTCTGGCCAGCTCTGTCACAGGGGCAATTTTACTGTCGGGATGTCCATCATCGAAATTGATTACAATTCCATTAGACATTACCTGCTGATGAGATGGGTTATGTAATGCCTCTGCATTCTTTTCATGCAAAGCCGGGAGTCTTTCCGATACGAAAATCCCTTTCCTTTCTCTGGAAATTACCCATTCTTCATTGATCAGTACCTGATAGGCTTCTACAACAGTATTCCTGTTAATTTTCAAGGTCTGGGCAAGATTCCTGCTTCCCGGAAGTGCATCTCCCGTTTTTAACCTTCCTGAACGTATATCAGAGATGATCGTATCCGCAATCTGTAGATAAACTGCTTTTTCAAGCTTTTTATCAATTTCTAATTCTAATTTCCAAGGGCGCAACATCTGGACTATCTATTTATATAAAAACTGAATCATTTAAACAGTCCAAAGATAGAATAATTTTGTCATGCAATAAAGCACAAAACCCTAATAATTTAAAATCATGGACAAGAAACAATTCAGTTCTAAAGACTTCCACGAAACCTTTGCAAGACCAAAGTATGTAAAACCGAGTCATCTGATTCATAAAAATGTAGAAAATGCAGGAGAACACAATCAGTTTTCAACAGAAAGGAAACACCCGGTTTTTTTTGTAGATCTTCCGAGTAAAAATGTAAGCATGACGATTGGCGGACTTATCCCAGGACAACAAACCAACAGACACCGCCATACCTATGAAACCGTTTTGTTTGTCATTGAAGGGAAAGGATGGACAGAAGTAGAAGATGAAAGAGTATATTGGGAAGCCGCAGATGCGGTATATATTCCTTCGTGGGCATGGCATAAACACCAGAATCTCAGCGATACGGAACCTGCCAAATATATCGCCTGTGAAAATGCGCCTCAGCTGCAGAACTTGGGAGTTGCCTTAAGAGAGGAAGAAGGCAGAGACCTTTAATATCAGAGCTTTAAGCCGTTAAGAATTTTGTATGTTAATTATTGATATCGGATATGACTTTTCCTTTCAAAGCGTAGCTTACTTAATCCTCTTAACAGCTTAATACTTTCTTAATGGTTTAAAATTATTTTCAAATTTTAAAATCAGTAAACATGAAAAATGTTCCATTCAAAGGGATAATTGCTTATCCCATAACACCTTTTGACCAAAATGAAAAAGTAGATATTCCTCTTTTTAAACACCTGGTAGAAAGACTGATCACTTCCGGAAGCCACGGAATTGCTCCATTGGGAAGCACAGGGGTAATGCCTTATTTATCTGACGAAGAAAAAGAAGAAGTTACGGAAGCTACTTTACAGCAGGTAAAAGGCAGAATTCCAACGCTTGTAGGCGTTTCCAACCTTACAACAGAGAAAACCATTCATCATGCTCAGTTCGCAGAAAAAGCAGGAGCCGATGCGGTGATGATCATTCCTATGAGCTACTGGAAACTTACCGATGACGAAATTGTAACGCATTATGATGCGGTAGCACGCAAAATATCTATTCCGATTATGGCATACAATAATCCGGCAACCAGTGGAGTAGATATGTCTCCTGCTTTGTTGAAAAGGCTGCTTGAAATTCCCAACGTAACGATGATTAAAGAAAGTACAGGAGATGTTCAGAGAATGCATTACCTGAGAAGAGAACTGGGGGAAGATGTTGCATTCTACAACGGTTCCAATCCTTTGGCTCTGGCGGCATTTTCCGCGGGAGCAAGAGGCTGGTGTACAGCAGCTCCTAATCTTATTCCTGAACTGAATATCAGCCTTTATCATGCGGTGGAAGAAGGTGATCTTGAAAAAGCAAAAACGATTTTCTATCAGCAGTTTGACCTTTTAAAATTTATTGTAAACAAAGGATTGCCGCGAGCAGTGAAATCAGGTCTGAATATTCTGGGTGAAGATGGGGGAAATCTGAGAAGCCCTCTGAAACCGCTTCACGAAAAAGAAACCGAAGAATTAAAAAATATTATGAAAACCCTTATCAATCCAGTATAATCTTATGAAAAAATCCATTTTTTACCACGCAGGATGCCCTGTATGTATCAGTGCTGAGCATGATATCGTTAACCTTATAGGTTTGGAAAATGTAGAAATTATCCATTTGGGTAATGACAGAAGCAAAATTGAGGACGCGGAAAAGGCTGGAGTAAAATCTGTACCCGCTTTAGTGACCCCTAACGGCAATGTGCTTCATATTAATTTTGGAGCTTCTATGGAAGAGGTGAGAAATTAACAGTATTAATTTTGTAGTATAAACGGCTCAATTTCTTGAGCCGTTTTTTTGTTTTCCTATTGTAAAATCTGTGGGAAAATGTATTGCTTATTCAGAGCTTTCTAAATCGTTGCATTTCCTTCCACACCGTCGGAATTATCGGTTTTGTTGCCTGTGATTGCGGCCGCAACAAAACTAAACAGGCTTACCAGTTTTCCTGCTTTAGTATCCCAGTAATAGGTTTCTTTAGGTTCTACACGGATAATCGTAACATTGGGATCGTCTTTACCATCAAACCAGGCCTTAGCCATTGGAGACCATTTATCTTCTATGGTTGCTTTGTCCTTATAAACAGAAGCTTCTCCATACACCGAAAGATACTGGGAGTCGCTGTTGTTCATAAAAAACAACTGTACTCTCCGGTCTTCTTTGATTTCAAAATTCTTATTGCTGGTTCCACTGCTGATAAACCACAAATTTCCGCTGTCGTCTGTTTCCTGAAGGGTCATAGGTCTTGAATTGATGGGAGTGGTTTCCAGTTCTGTACAGAACATACATATTCTTGCTTTTTCTGACAGTTCTTTGATCTTTTTGATCGCTTCAAGGTGGGTAAGGTTTTCTGTTGACATATTAAATATTTTAAGTGATTAATGTAAATTAAAAGAAATTTATTCAGCAGAATGATGAATAATTTGCTTAAGTCTTTCAAATACCCGACCAAAAAGAAATAAAATGTGGTACCTAAGCTTAATTTATTTATAAAATTCGGCTCAAAGTTAATCTCTCCTTAAAATTATGATCGAAAGATTATTGTTTCTTGCTTAATGTTGTCTGAAGATCACTCCACGCGCCTCCGTTGTATACACGTTTAAATCCTTTTTCTTTCAGAATAATTTCAACTTTTACACTTCGAAGTCCGTGTGAACATACTGTTATATATGTTGTTTCAGGATCCAGTTCTACATACCGTTCTCTGATTGTCCCTAATGAAATATTAATGGAACCTTCTATATGTCCTGTCTGGAATTCCTTTTCAGTTCTTACATCAAGAATAACAGCTCCTTTTCTGATGAGTTTGGGCAATCCGTTGTCCAAGGTCTGCAACCGGTAAACTCTATACACAATGTACAGAATAAAAACTGCACCCAAAATGAGGAGAATACTTTTCATAGCTTGCTCAGTATTTTTTTGTCAATATAAAAGGTTCCGAACGGAATAAAGCAGGCAAGAATTACCTTCCATGTTATTTCTTTAAATTTCCAGTTTTGTTCTACACCCACACTCAACGTATTGAATAGGAAAAGCAGGAATAATGTTCCATGAACAGGGCCGATAAGCCTTACAAACAAGGGATTTCCCATCCAGTATTTCACCGGAACAGCAATAAATACCAAACTCAGGAGTGAAATTCCTTCCAGGATCGCCAGAATTCTCAGTCTGCCGATTTTTGTTTTAAATAAATTGATCATAATTATCTGAAATAAGGTCTGTTTGCAAAAGGAGAAAATGGCCAGGGAATGGCAATGAAAATAATGATCAGCGCACAGGAAAACCAAATGCCCATCGTTTTGAATTTTTCTTTATCTGAAAGCTTTCTTTTAGCCAGCGCAGAACCAATTGTGATAATGACAATCGCTGTAATCATCAGTACGATATGGATTAACCCGAAAAACAGATGTTCAAATGAATCTTTAGCTTCATTAAAATGTTTCCAGAAGTATTGAATCACAGGGCTTTTGAGATAAAAAATCATTCCTGTAATCAGTTGGATATGAGCAATTGTAGCGGTCCAGTGTCTCACAGAATTATCTGTTGCTGTAAATTTCCTGTCTGAGAAATATCCTTTAAAAGCCCGGAAAATTGCGTAGACTAAACTTATTAAAACCAGCCAACGGGTTTGGGAATGTAAAAAAGTCAGGGTTTGATACATGGGTTATTTTTTGAACAGAGCAAAGGTAAAACAAAAACATACTAATTAGTATGTTTTTTAATAAAAAAATTACTGAAGGCTTTTAAAATAAGACTTAAGCCCTTTTAAATAAGTGAGATATACTTCTTTTGAATTTTCAAGTTTGCCCAGATTTCTTACTCCCCAATACCCTGAAATCACAAAAACACTCACTTCTTTTGCACTTACTTCTTTTTTGATTAATCCGGCATTTTTACCTCTTTCAATACTTTCTGCAAGCGCCAGTTCCCATTCTTTTGACAGTTCATGAAGAGCGTGGGTAAAGGCGTTATGCCATGGAGCCATTTGCTGCACAAAATTGGAAGTAGGGCAGCCGTATTCCACTTTTAAAAAATCATTTTCCATCAAAAGATGGTGCATGATATCATAAATGCTTTTTAAAGGATCCGGATTGTTGTGAAGAGTGTTAATGAAAGTTTTTCTGAAGTTGGGTTTCATCAGATCTGTGATAATTGCCAGCCCCATTTCATCTTTGGTTTTAAAATGATAATAGAAAGCACCTTTCGTCACCTGAGTCGTTGCAATAATTTCATCAATGCTTGTAGTCTGAAAACCTTTCACATAGATCAATTCGAACGCTTTCTGGAGAATAGTAAGACGGGTTGCTTCTGATTTCTTCATTAAAACTGCTGATTATTGTTGCAAAGAAACAAATTTTACAGGGAAAATAAAACTATCATTATTCTGATACTTTGATAGAATTTAAATAATTTTTATAATACAAATATTCATCGGAAATTTGCCTTGTCAATATCAACAAAATTACAAGACAATGAATTTTCAAAAAGAAATACAGATCAATACTGAAGCACAGACAGCCAAAAGAGGTCTTCCTGCTGCTTTATGGGCATTAACAATAAGTGCCTTCGGAATAGGAACTACGGAATTTGTCATTGTAGGACTTCTTCCCACAGTAGCTTCAGACCTTGGAATTACCATTCCTTCAGCAGGGCTTCTGGTAAGTCTTTATGCGATAGGAGTAGCTATCGGAGCACCGATCTTAACAGCACTCACAGGGAAAATGCCGCGTAAGATGCTGCTGGTATCGATCATGCTGTTATTCGTTATTGGAAACGGGCTGGCTTCTATTGCTCCCAGCTTTATAACTTTAGTGCTGGCCAGAATACTTACAGGATTGGCCCATGGGGTTTATTTTTCTATAGGTTCTACCATTGCAGCTTCACTGGTTCCTGAAGAGAAAAGAGCTACCGCAATTTCCATCATGTTTGCCGGGCTTACACTCGCCATAGTAACGGGAGTTCCCCTGGGAACATTCATAGGACAGCATTTCGGCTGGAGAGCGACTTTCATCGGCGTTTTGATCCTTGGAATTATCGGATTGTTTGCCAGTTTATTATTGGTGCCTAAAAATCTTAAGAATGGAAAAACAGCTTCTTTAAAAAGCCAGTTTAAAGTACTGGGCAACAAGCGTTTGATATTTGCTTTTTTAATGACCGCAATGGGATATGGAGGTACGTTTGTGGTATTTACGTATCTGTCACCTATTTTACAGAAAATTACAGGATTTCAGGAATCTACAGTCACTTTTATTCTTTTGATTTATGGAATTGCGATTGCTTTAGGAAACCTGATTGGAGGAAAAGTAGCCAATAAAAATCCTCTGAATGCCCTTTTATGGATGTTTGCTGCACAAGGACTGGTACTGCTGGCATTTTATTTCACCGTAAACAGCCCGGTTTTCAGTATCGTTACACTTTTTCTTCTGGGAGCATTATCATTTGCTTCGGTTCCCGGACTTCAGCTGTTGGTAGTCCAGATTGCAGAAAAAGAACTGCCCGGAACTGAAGACGTTGCTTCGGGGATTAATATTGCTGCTTTTAATATTGGTATTGCCATCGGATCTTATGCAGGAGGAATGATTGTGACATCCTCTTTAGGACTGGCAAGTACACCATGGATAGGAGCTTTGTTCCTGTTGGTTACGGTTTTAATAACCATCTACAGTATCCGTTTAAGCAAGAAAAATATATAGTTTTTTACCCATGTCAAGGTTTGAAACCTTGACATGGGTATTTTTAGATAATAAAAAAAATTAAATCTCATAAATATCCGCATCCGTAAACACAAAAAATGTACTTTTCTTAGGCAGATTTTTCGTGTCCAGCCCTGTGAATTCACTGAATGCAGGCAGTAATAACTGATTGCTGCTTAAAGCAAAACAGGGAAGCCTGATATTCTTTACTGCAGAATTCAGTACAATTCCCGGATGGATATGTCCGGTAATCTGAAATCCGGATCTGGATACATCAAAATCATGAATGAACGTAATATCATTTATTTCCAGCCATTCAGCTTTATGATTAAAACATAACTTTTTTTCCAGCGTTTTTGAAATCCGGTCATGGTTTCCTTCAATAAGATAAAACTGAATATCAGGATATTGATTTTTCCATATACAGAATTCATCCACATCAGAATTGTCTCCGGCATGAAGTAAATCTCCGACCACTAAAAACTTTTCCGGCTGAAAATATTCAATCAAAGCGGACAATCTTTCCAGATCACTTTTCATAATATGATTGGCCAGTGCAATACCGTTTTTTCGGAAATGAGCGGTCTTTCCAATGTGAAGATCGGAAAGAATCAACGCTTTTTCTTTTTGCCAGAATGCCGCCCGCTGATTGGTCAGAATGAAAGTCTCATTTTGGATGGAAATATTTTTAGTTGCTATAAACACTTGATAGATTGAAAATTGAAGGTTTAAAGGTAAGCTATTTAAACCGGATCAGCTAACTTTCCGGCTGACGTGAAATTTTTCATCAAAAATATAGGTCAGAGGAAAACCGGTAGCAATCTCTCTTTCTAAAATCTCTTCGGGAGAAAGATGCTCCAGATACATAATTAAGGCACGAAGGCTATTTCCGTGGGCTACAATTAATACATTTTTGCCTTGTTTCAATAACGGCTGTATCTCTCTTTCAAAATAAGGGATCACTCTGTTATAAGTATCTTTAAGACTTTCTCCGCCTGGCGGAACTACATCATAAGATCTGCGCCAGACGTGAACCTGTTCGGCTCCATATTTCAGCGCGGTGTCTGCTTTATTTAATCCTTCAAGGTTTCCATAACGGCGTTCGTTGAGTGCTTTATCTTGAATGACAGGAATATCAGGATTTCCAATGACATCCAAAATGATAGAGAGGGTATGCTGTGCTCTGATGAGTGCAGAAGTAAAAGCGATATCAATTCTTTCTCCTTTCAAGGCAATACCTGCTTTTTTTGCTTCTTCGATACCCACTTCTGTTATATCGATATCTTTCCAGCCTGTAAATCTGTTTTCAAGATTCCAGAGTGACTGTCCGTGACGGACCAGGAACAACTTCTCCATTCTAAATTGTATTAAACTTCTATAAGATATATTCTAAGTTACGATGATTATTTAAGCTTATCAAGAAAATTAACATAGAATATTAGGCTAAGAATAGGATTAAAATTGAAGGAAACTTAGGAATTCATTTATGAAATATCACTTATATCAGACAGTTTCAACATTCTTTTAATTCTCGCATCCAGACCTTCGCTGGACAGCGTTTGTCTTAAGCTGTCTACTTTAATCGGAAAACTCAGTGGTGTAAAGGAACGGGAATGTTTTAAAATAATTTCCGATTTTTCAATTCTTTTAAAAGCCTCTACAAGCCTTTGTTCCTGAAGCTGCATATTAAAAACTTCTGTATACGCCTGCTTTATTAAAAAATGATTGGAATCATGATCCTCCAGTACTTTAAAAATTAATCCTGCAGAACTTTGCAACGATTTGTTGGAGCGTTGCTGTCCGGCATAATTTTGAATGACCATTCCTGAAATGACGGCAATATCACGGAACTTCCTTCTTGCCATTTCCGCAGAATTGATGCTTGCAATGACATCATTCATCAGGTTTTCTCTGGTTAAAATCTGCTGTAGATTATCCTCATTTAAAGGGATTTCCTTATCGCTGAACAGCTCAAATCCATAATCATTCATGGCCATGGAAAAGGAAATAGGAGCGAGCTTTGAGATACGATAGGCAATCAGAGCGGCCATGACTTCATGCACAAGACGCCCTTCAAAAGGATACATGAACAAATGGTAACCTTCACGGTTCTTGATCATTTCCACCAGAAATTCATCTTCTTTGGGAATATGGGAACGGGTTTCCTGATTGATCAGTAAAGGATGCAGAAACTTCAGTTCTTTTTCAGAAGCTTTCGGACTTAATGCATGGGAGAGTTTTTCTCTTAAAAAATGACCCAGATTGGAACTTAGCGGCAGCCTTCCGCCAAGATAACTTGGAACTAAAGCTCTTCCCTTAGCGGCTCTTACATAGACTGTCATATCTTTAATCATGGCGACCTCGAGCGTTCGTCCGGCCAGAATAAATTTTTCTTCTTTTTTAAGTTTTGAAATAAAATATTCTTCAATCATTCCAATATAGCCTCCGGATATGAATTTCACTTTCAGCATGGCATCACTTACAATCACGCCCATATTCATCCGGTGAAGCATTGCAATTTTCCTTGAAGTGACTTTATACAGACCGTCTTCCATAATGACGATCTTGTGGAATTCTTCATAGTTTTTTAATACAGTGCCGCCAATGGTCAGGAATTCGAGAATGCTTTTCCATTCCTCATCCAGCATTTCCTGAAAAGCATACACTTTTTTGATTCTTCCATAGAGTTCATCAGGATAAAAGCCATCTCCAACAGCCAATGTCATAAGAAACTGAACCAAAACATCGAAACACAGAACCTGTGGTTCCCGTGGTTCAACAACTTTTTGTTTTACGGCTTCTTTTAACGCTGAAACTTCGATCAGCTCTAAAGAATGGGTTGGAACACAATATATTTTTGAAGTTTCAAAAGGGGAGTGGCCGCTGCGTCCTGCTCTTTGAAGGAAACGGGCAACTCCTTTGGCAGATCCAACCTGAATAACGGTGTCTACAGGCTTAAAATCAATACCCAGATCGAGGGATGATGTGGAGACAACAGCTTTTAACTTTCCTGAACTTAAGTTTTCCTCAATCCAGATTCTTAAATGAGCATCAATAGAACTGTGATGAATGGCAATCTGGCCTGCAAAATCAGGATGTGCATCCAACAATAACTGATACCACATTTCACTCTGACTTCTGGTATTCGTAAAAACAATGGTAGATTTTGAATCCAGAATAATGGGAACTACTTTATCAGCGAGCTTATTGCCAAGGTGCCCGGCCCATGGTAATATTTCAATTTCATTGGGAAAAACCGGGATAATATCTATCTTTTTGTGCTCTTTGGCGGTTATTTTTGTTTTTTTAATATCATAGGGAATAAGCACGTCCATGGCTTCATCCAGATTTCCGATTGTTGCCGTAATTCCCCAGATCTTCATTTTTGGGGTATATTTTCTAAGCTGTGAAATACCGAGTTCTACCATCACACCACGTTTTGAACCTAATAGCTCATGCCATTCATCCACAGCCACGCATTTCATATCGGTGAAAAAGCGTTCATTATTTTTCTGAGCGAGAAGCAAATGAAGACTTTCAGGGGTTACCACAAGAATTTCCGGCATTTTTTTCACCTGCTGCTGTCTTACTTTGGGATCGGTATCTCCGTTTCTTACACCTACCGTCCAATCGAGCCCGATTTCATCAATAGCTTCCTGCATCGCTTTTGCAATATCTTTGGAAAGAGAACGAAGAGGTGTTATCCAGATCATTTTCAATCCTTTTTTGTAATGTTCTGGATGATTGAGAAAGTCTGAAATCAAGGCTAAAAACACGGAAAAAGTCTTCCCAAAACCGGTGGGAGCAACCACCATTCCGCTATATCCGTTTCCAAATTTCTTCCAGGTTTCCAGCTGAAATTTAAAAGGGGCAATACCTTTATCGGTCATCCATTGCTGGATGATCTTTAATCCGGTGGTATGTTCAAAAGCTGCCAATTTATATTTGATTAAAATACTATTGTATTAATTTTTTAATTTCTTCCAAATCATCAATCTCATCTACCGTTTTGTCTTTTCGCCATCTTACAATTCTGGGAAAACGGAGGGCGACACCACTTTTATGACGGTTGCTGAATCCTATTCCTTCAAAAGCAATTTCAAAGACCAGTTCTGCTTTTACAGTTCTTACAGGACCAAATTTTTCAATGGCATTTTTGGTTACAAACCGGCTCACCTCCATGATTTCCTTGTCTGTTAATCCGGAATAGGCTTTAGCAATAGTTACCAATGTATCACCGTTTTTCACGGCAAAAGTATAATCGGTGTAGTAAGCACTCCGCCTGCCGCTTCCTTTCTGAGCATAAATCAGGACCGCATCAATGGTTAGCGGATTGATTTTCCACTTCCACCAGTCGCCTTTTTTCCGTCCGGAATGATAGGGAGAATTTTTTTGTTTCAGCATCAGTCCTTCACTGTTTATTTCCCTTGAATTTTCACGAAGAGCATCCAGTTCTTCCCATTTCTCAAAATACAGACTTTTTGAAATACTGATATTTTCGGGCTTTTTATTCCATAATAACTCTTCAAGAAGAGCTCTTCTTGCGGAAATAGGCTTTTCTCTCAGGTCGTTATTTTCAAGTTCCAATAAATCATAGACAAAAACTTCAATCGGAATTTCCGAGAGCATTTTTTTTGTTAAAGTTTTTCTGTTTAATCTTTTCTGTAATTCATTAAAATTTAAAACCTTACCCTCCTTTACCGCAAGTATTTCTCCATCCAGTACAAAATTACCTTTCATGGCTTTTATGACTTCTGTGATTTCAGGAAATTGTTCTGTAACAAGTTCTTCACCTCTTGACCAGATGAAAACTTCGTCATTTCTTCTGATGATTTGTCCGCGGATTCCGTCCCATTTGTATTCTACCAGCCATTCGTCGGGATTTCCCAATTCTTCAGCCGGTTTTTCCAGAGGATAGGCAAGGCAGAAAGGATAGGGTTTTGAATTGTCAGGATTCACATTTTCCGCATCAATAAGTTCTCTGAAGGAAACTTCATCCGGCAGCCATTTTCCCATTAAGCTGTGCATCAGGGCACTCGGTTCCTGGCCGGAAAACCTGGTCAGGGCATTGATCAACGTTTTGTCTGATACTCCGATTCTGAAGCTCCCGCCAATTAATTTATTGAAAATCAGACGTTCGGTATAATCCAGGCCATTCCAAGACTGCAGTACAAATTCTTTTTTTTCTGCATCTGTCCTGCCTTTTAAACTTACGATATCATTCATCCATTCTGATAAAGTACGTTCTATTTTTTCCTTGGGAGGAGGCAGTATTAAGGATAATGTTTCTCCCAAATCGCCAACAGAAGAGTAAGATTCCTGAAACAGCCAGTAAGGAAGCCGGGTAATTTCCAGTGCCCAATCTTTCATGTAATTGGTATTGACATTTCTTTTGGGCCTTTTCCCGGTAAATAAGGCGATAAACCATACTTTGTCTTCATCAGGAGCACGTTCCAGATAATCGATGATGGCATCAATTTTAGCGTTGGTCTTATTGGTGGTTTCCAAAGCGTTGATAAGTTCTGCAAAATGTCTCATGATTCCGGGGTTTCAAGGGTTTCTTTTTCAGATTCTTCTTCATCCTCACCATATAATGTTTCGACCACATCAGATTGGATTCCGATTTCGTTCAGATATTTTGAAAAAACTTCGGTTTGTCCGTGCGTTACGTGTACAAGCTCTGCTTCTGTTGCTTTCACAGTCTGTAACAATCCTTTCCAGTCTGCATGATCACTCATCGCAAATCCTGCGTCCGCACTGCGCCATCTTCTGGCACCGCGAACCTGCATCCAGCCGGAGCATATTGCAGTAGCCGGATTCGGAATCTTTTTAATTACGTTGCTGTCGAGTAAAGCAGGCGGAACAATCACAATTTCGTGTTCCACTTCTTTCGGACGTTCCCTGAAATCTGCAATGGTATATTCAGGAAGATCAATTCCCACTGCTTCAAAGGCTTCATTCAGTTTTCCGATGGAATAGTGAACGTATATTTTTCCCAGTTCTTCCACGGCTTTCATAATACGCTGGGCTTTCCCGAGAGAATATCCAATGAAAACAGAGGTTTTGTTATTTTCTTTATTCTTCAGTACCCAGTTCTGAAGTTTATTATTTAAATCCGGAACTTCCAGCCAGTTGTAGATGGGAAGCCCAAAAGTACTTTCTGTCACAAATTCATTACATTTTACCAGCTCAAAAGGAGTGCTCAATCCATCATTCTGAACTTTATAATCTCCTGAAATTACGGTTACATATCCTTTATATTCAAGCATTATCTGTGCAGAACCAATGATATGCCCTGCAGGATGAAGCGAAAGTTTTACTCCGTTAATGGTAATAACTTCTCCATATTCCACGCCCTGGCATTCGATATCCGGTCCTATTCTTTGGTACAAAATAGGTTTTGTAAAATGATGACAAAGGTATTTTTTCATTCCCCAACGGGCATGATCGGCGTGGCCATGGGTAATAACCGCCATATCCACGGGTCTCCAGGGATCAATATAAAATTTCCCTTGCGGGCAGTAAATTCCTTTTTTAGTAAATGTGATTAATTTCAATGGTGTGACTGGTTTACAAAAATACGCTTCAAAAACTTAACCAATTTTAATAATATGGTATTTTTTATTAAGTAAAAACTGATTGTTTTACGGAAAAACATCAAAAAAAGCTGTCTCCATTTGAAAACAGCTCATTATTTTATTTTTCATTCAAAACATTGTTTACATAATCAATCCATTGATAATCTGGGATGGACTGATCAATGAAATAGTCAGGCTGAATGCCTTTTCCATCAATGGCCATATCCGGAATACGGAAACTTTTGGAGAGCGAATATCCCAGTTTAAATTCGTTGCAGGGTGAATTTACAAAATACATATTGGAAATATCCAGCACTCCGGCAGTAGTTGTTCCAAAGAGTTTTACCTTTTTACTTTGTCTGGCAACGAGTAAAAACTCTTCTGCAGTACTACCATTTCCATTATTGATGATAATTCCTACATTTTTAGGGTAAGGAGAAATTTTATCCATCTTATTGATTCCTACAGTACTTCCATCATCCTGTAAACTTACATACTTACCCAGATTCTGGCTGAGTTTATCATACGCTTTTTTCAGATATTCTCTTTCGTCTTCCGGTATTCCGTATTTCTGGTAATTTTCATAAAGATCCAGCATTCTCTGATTATTCAGTTTCGTAGAATAAAACTGCGTTCTGACACTTCTGACAGGATTGGTGTAGAGATAAGGAATAATTTTAGCAAAACTGTTATCACTACCGCCTCCGTTATACCTGATATCAATAATAAGATTTTCCGTACTTTCGATTTTAGATTTGTTGGCTGTAATTACGCTGTCTATATCTTTTTTCAAAGCCCCGTTGAATGAAGGAATCCTCAAAAGCAATGTTGTTTTGTTAAGTGGTTTCAGAAAAGGTTTTTGAGCCTTTATTGCTTCATAGTGTGTTTCAATTCCTTCTTCCTTTTCAAATGCAGGGGAAACTCTTCTCAGGATAAAATCATTGATTTCAAGATAGTTTTTTCCCACCAAACGTATGCTCTTTATTTCCTGACCGGATTTATTTCTTACATAGAAAGCTCCTTTCGACCTGTCGGCACTGAAAATCAGTTTTAAGTCATTGGGTTTCCAGTTTTCAGCTCCGGATTTGATGATAAAACCTTTGTATACATCTCCAAATTTTTTAATCCCTATGGTATAAGGTTCGGTTTCCCAGATTCCTTCAATATCAGAATCTTTTTTAGAAACAATTTCTTTTTTAAATTTATCAATATCTATTGTTACCGTTTCTGTTTTTCCATTTGTGGTTGAGGCTGGTGCTTGAGACTGAGATTGCTGATTACTTTTTTCGATCATTCTGATGGAAAAATGCCCGGATCTGAAGAATGTAAGCCAATCATAAATAGTCTGGGTACATTCCGTATCAGATTTTGCATTTTTGATTTTTTTCAGAAAATCATCGTTATGGGCCTGGTAAGCTGAAATTCCCTTTTTATCAATGATATACTGATATCCGGCATCATTTTCTTCAAAAGTCTTTTTTACCCACTGATAATTACTTTCACAATTACAGTTTTGAGCATAGCTAAAAGAAGAAGAGGAGATAAAAATTAAAAGGAGTATTTTAATTTTAAGCATAGGTTGGTTTTTAGTTTTTAAAGGTTACAAATTTAACGATAAATCTATCTTTTTATGATGTAAAAAGAGGTTATTAAACAAAATCTTATTCCACTGTTTTTTTTTTGAGCTTTTCAGCAATATAAAAATGAACCTTGAGCCAATATTGCCCTTTGAAAAATTTTTGAATTTTGGAGCATCATTAAAAAAGAATACAATGAGTAAAACAATTTTAATTACAGGCGCAGCAAGCGGATTTGGAAAGATTGCTGCTTTCGAGCTTGCTAAAAAAGGGCATCAGGTAATTGCTACTGCACAGATCTATCCTCAGATGAGTGATTTAATCCGTGAAGCCAAGGAACATGGAATAACCTTGATCGTGGATAAACTGGATGTAACCAACCCAAGAGATGTGGAGTATATTGTAAAGAAATACAATGATATAGATATTCTGATCAGTAACGCAGGAATTATGGAGGGAGGTCCCATTGCAGAACAACCGGTAGATATTATCCGTTCTATGTTTGAAGTGAATGTTTTTGGTGCGTTGAATCTTGCACAGGGTTTTATCAAAAAATTTGTTGAAAAGAAAAGCGGGAAGGTTGTTTTCACCTCTTCAATGGGAGGTTTATGGACTGTTCCTTATGTTGCTGCTTATTGTGCTTCAAAACATGCGCTGGAATCTATTGCAGAAGGTTTAAGAACTGAACTTGCCCCATTCAATATCAAGATTGCAACCTGTAATCCGGGTGTATTTGGAACAGGTTTCAATGACAGGGGAGTAGATTCTATTTTCCACTGGTATGATCCGAAAATCAATTTCACTCCGGAATCTGCTTTTGATGGAGCTGCAGAATCTTTAGCGCACCAGCTTGATCCTCAATCTATGGCTGAAGTAATTGTAAATGTAGCTTTAGATGACAACAGTAATTTCAGGAATGTACATCCAAAGGAGACTGAAGATTTTGTAAAACAGCTTCAGGCAGATGCATGGAACACAAAAAGCTAATCATATGGAACTGAATTATAAAACTGCCGAAAAAGTCTTACATGCAGCAAAGGAAAAAGCATTATTGATGAATATTCCTGTGAGCATTGCCGTGGTAGATAGCGGTGGACATCTTATCGCATTAGCCAGACTGGACAGTGTTTACGGAGTGATTGATTTTGCCCTTAAAAAAGCAAGAACGGCGGCTATGTTTGGAGTTAACAGTGATATCATGGAAGAAATCATTTCAGAAACAGGTGTCCATGGCTATGGAATGCTGAACTCTAACGGAGGGCTTCTGACTATCGCAGGCGGTGTCGTATTACAGGATAAAGCCGGAAAGATTATCGGCGCAATAGGTTCTTCAGGGGGAACTCCGGAACAGGATAAAGAAATTGCCGAGGCAGGAGCGCAGGCTATTGCGTAAATTTCAGATATTTGTATCATGGAAAATACTTCTGAAATCATATTTGATAAACTGGTTTATTCATGCGCATTTGAATCTTACAGAGGTCATGAAGAGTTTATTCCTGATTATTTTCTGGGTTTTCAGATTTCAGGAGAAACGCATGCTTTTCATGAACAGGGGAAAACTGTGATCAAAGAAAATACAGTAGTTCTGGTGAGGAAAAATCAACTGATCAGAACGATCAAATATCCTTCCGCTAACGAAAAGTATCAGTTTATTTCTATTACGCTTGATGATGAAACATTAAGACAGTATGCCACGGAGAACAGAATAGCAGCAAATACACCTTTTCCGGGTAATCAGCAGTTGTTTTTTGAGCCTGATGATTTCTTTGGGAGTTATTTTGCTTCTCTTATTCCTTACATCAATAAAACAAAGGAAATTCCTCCAAAGTTAGCGGTATTAAAAGTGAAAGAAGCCATAGAGTTACTTTTGCTGAGCAATCCGGATTTTAAAAATCTTCTTTTTGATTTTTCCGGGCCTCATAAGATTGATCTTGCAGAGTTTATGAACAAAAACTATATGTTCAATGTTTCCGTAGATGCTTTTGCAAGGCTTACGGGACGCAGTCTTTCCGGATTTAAAAGGGATTTCAGTAAAATATTTAAAATGGCTCCCAAACAGTGGCTGAAAGAAAAAAGACTGAAGGAAGCCTATTATTTGATTAAAACTCAGGATAAAAAGCCTTCAGATATTTATCTTGATCTGGGCTTTGAGAATTTATCTCATTTTTATTCTTCTTTTAAAAAGAAATTCGGAGTAACGACTACGGAGCTTTAAGCATTGCTGGTTTGCCGTAAATGCAAAGACACAGGAAATACTCTTGTGTCTTTGTATTTACCTTTATGTAACGAATAAAACATTCAATAAATATTTGATTACAAATACTACACAAGAACCGGATTATTTTTCAAAATCATAAAAGTTGATTCCTGTTTCTTCATTTTTAATTTTTACAACTCTCGTTGCCAAAGGGTAAAAAATAAATTCTCCGGCACCCTGAATTTTTGCCTCCAGAAGGTGTCCGGCCAAAGCTGTGTAATCTTGTCTTCCGAGCGTAATGTGAAGGTGCAGGGTTTGTTTTCCTTCTATTTCAGAAACATTTCCGGAAATATTGGTGACTTCCATCTGTTCTTTGAAAGTCCTGTCCACATATTTTTTGGTGGCCGGATTAACGAAACGGAGAGTGGCTTCACTCACAGCTCCTATTCCTGTTACTTCTCCCGCCCGGATATTCTGATTCTGGATAAAGTCGGTTAAAGTTTCTACAATATTGGAATGATTTTCAATACTAACGATGTAAATATGATCCACTTTCCTTGCAGACCAATGGTTTCCTTTATAATTCATGATTTCCATATTATTGTATTGTTTTCAAATAATTGATGATTCCTATAACGTCATCCTGACCGAATCCTTTATCATGTGCATTCTGATAGGTTTGAACCAGAGCCTCAGACAGAGGATAATCGGCACCTGCATTTTTGGCAAGAAGGATATCTTTCAGCATCAGGTCAAGGGCAAATGCCGGAGCGTACTGATCGGCAGTCAGCATAGGTGTTTTTACTTTGGTTGCCCCGCTTCCGCTCGCACTTTCGTTGATTATTTCCAGCATGTCTGATCTTTCAATCCCCAGCTTTCCGGCCAATAAAACTGTTTCTGCAAGCCCCTGATAAATGGCAGACAGAAAATAATTGACAGATAATTTTCCTGCAATACCTTTTCCGTTTTCACCTAAATGTTTTACAGATTTTCCCATTTTCAAAAGGTAGGGTATAGCCCGTTGAAGGTCTTTTTCTTCACCTCCTGCCATAATGATCAGGGTTCCTTCCTTTGCCGGCTGGGTGCTTCCTGCTACAGGTGCATCAATAAAGGAGGCCTCTTTTATTTTCACAGCAGCAGATGTTGCTGCAGACGCTTCGGGTGAGATCGTACTCATATCTACAAAGAGTTTCCCTTGAATATTTAGTGGAAGAATTTCTTCGTATACTGCTTTTACAGCAGTGTCGTTGGTTAGCATTGTGAATATAATATCACTGTTTTGAACAAGGTCTTTAATCTGGGTGCAGACTGTAGATTTTTCTTCAAAATCTTTGGCTTTTTCAGAAGATCTGTTATACACTGAGAGCGGAAATCCAGCTTTTTCAATATTCTTTGCCATAGGATGTCCCATATTTCCTAATCCGATGAATCCGATTTTTTCCATAGTATTTTTTCTATTTTTTATTGAGTAAGTCTTAATATCCTGATTGAAGAAGAGTCCTCTGAAAGGAGATCAATGAGTATATAAAATACGTTTGTTTTGCAGCAAAATATC
Organism: Chryseobacterium sp. DZ-32; assembly: GCF_059587025.1. Lineage (NCBI taxonomy): Bacteria > Pseudomonadati > Bacteroidota > Flavobacteriia > Flavobacteriales > Weeksellaceae > Chryseobacterium > Chryseobacterium sp. DZ-32. Next base: position 106,106 of record NZ_JCAIOM010000010.1, on the reverse strand, counting down.
GACCAAACAATCCCTTTACCCAATTAAGATTTAATTATATTTTTATCCATAAGCTTTTAAAACCGGATAAACTTTCAGAAATTTGCAGCAAATAAGAATTAATGAAGATCGTAGATATAGACAACTGGAACAGAAAAGAACATTTTGAATTTTTTTCTAATATGGCAAGCCCTTATTTTGGATTTACAACGGAGGTGGACTGTACAAAAGCTTATGATACCGCCAAAGAAAAAGGGTATTCATTTTTTGCCTATTATTTTCACAAATCTATGGTGGCCGTTAATAGAGTAGATGAGCTGAAACTCAGAATTATTGATGGGCAGGTGATACAGTTTGACACTGTTCATGCCGGCAGTACAATCGGAAGACCGGATGGTACTTTCGGTTTTTCATTCACTCCTTTCTCAGAAGATTTTGAAACATTCAATGCAGCGCTACAGGAGGAAATAAAAGGAGTACATGAAACCACAGGGTTAAGATTAAGCAACGGAAGACTGGGAAAAGATCACATCAGACATACTACTATTCCATGGAATTCATTCAGTGCGATATTGCATCCTACAGATTTTAATACAACAGAATCAGTTCCAAAAATCGCTTTTGGAAGATTCAATATCCGTGGAGGCAGAAAATATCTACCCGTTTCTATTGAAGCACATCATGGGTTGGCAGATGGCATTCATATAGCCAGATACCTGGAAGAGTTCCAGAAAGAACTGAATCAGGAATAAGACATTATAACAAAAGCCGGACTTAAAACCGACTTTTGTTTTTAGTAATAAATCTTCCCACGTTCTATTTTCAAAATCTGATCCTTTTCCATCTGTTTTATGGTGCGTATAACGGTTTCCACACGTAGTCCCGTCAATGAAGCAAGCTGCTGCCGGGTAAGAGGAATCTGGAAAGTATAAGGCTTTTTATCATCATGATAGCTTTTCAGATAATCCATCAGTAGTTTTAGTCTGGAAACCGGATTTTGAAAAGAAAGGTTATAGAGCATGATATATTTATAGTACATCCTTTCTGCAAGGCACTGATAGATATTTAATGAAATTTCGGGATTATCCTGGATCAGCTTCAGAAAGTTCTGTCTCGGCATGATGAAAATACCGGAGTCTTCCATTGCAATGGCATTCATCGGGTAGGGTCTGTCTACAAAAAGTAAAGATTCTCCAAAGCTATGGCCGTCTGATAATATATTCTGGATAAACTCTTTCCCGTCTTCCATATAATTATTAAGCTTAACTTTTCCTTTTTCAATCTGGTAATAATACATTGGTAAATCTTCTTCCCGGAAAATAATATCTTCTGCTTTATAGTTTTTAATTTCGGCTCCAAATGAGATGAGTAAATTTTCAGTGATCATAGTTCTATTTTTATTTTCAGCTAAAATTTTAAATGCTCTTTAAGAGACTGTTTAATGCTTCAAAATTTATAATAATAAAGGAACTGTGATTTTCTTGATTTCCTATGCAATGTGGTACCATTAATATACCACATATAATCACTTTTTTTGAGTAATTCTTTTGTTTAAATATTGATCCAGATCATAAAAAGTAACCTTGGTAATCCACTACATTTACAACCCATCAAAAAGTAACAGTACAAACAATGGCAAACAGGCTGATAAAAGCTGTTAAGAAATTTTATTAAAAAAATAACGTGGTATCTATGTGGTACACGCTTTTAATAAAATTTTAATCATTTTTTCTTTCTTTGCCAATATAAAATTGATATAAAATTCACATGTGGAATTTTTTTAACATAATTATTCAATAAATACAACCTATACACTATGAAACATTACATTATATTAACTAAAAGTAACAGAATTTTGAATACATAAAAATTAATTTACCCTCAATTAGTAAATCAGCAAAATACAGATAGAAAAGAGAAAAAAAGACTTTGTACTGATATGCGCAAAAGATGCCGTATCTGAAATAAGTAGAGATGAGAAAGTATTATGAAAAATAAAAAACCTGAAACGAACATAGAGGATTTGAATCAAAAGATTCTTGTACAAGACGAAATTATGGCTCTTGCCAAAGCAAATTCTCCACGACTGCTGAATAAATTCAGACTCGTCTATCCCGATTTTTTTAAGAAGTTATCTGCTATACAGCCTGCACTAAAAAATTCTGAATTGATCTTTTGTATTTACCTTAAGCTCAATATGACAACAAAGGAAATTGCAACCTGTATTTTTGTAACTCCAAAAGCGATACAAAACAGGAAAAACAGGATCAGAAAAAAACTCAATATCCCTTCGGAATTTGATATCTATAAATGGTTTAATGAAATTTAAACCATTTTTTTTAAACTTCTACAATAGTTTTATCCAAATCGTGATACAAAAGGATTTTCCAGCGGTTTTCTTTTGCTTCTTTTTCCCACTTCAGCCGTAATTCCATCGCCTTTCTACCGTCAAAATCATTTTTGTAAGCTAAATGATATTTTAAATAAGAAGCCTGCGGGAGGTCATCAGCTCCATAGAAAACAGTTTCATTATTTTCTCTGATCCAGAACACCTGCATAAAAGGCGTGTGTCCGCCTGCAACTTCATAGGAAATTTCATCTGTGATCTGTCCTTTATCATCATTCATCCATGTGATATTCGGGAGCTGAATCAGTTTTTCCAGGATCTCAAAATCAAAAGACGGATTGCCTTTATTTTCCATTGCAAAATCCAGTTCGCGTTTCTGTATATAAATCTGAGCGTTTGGAAAAGCGGCTTCAAAACCATTTTCTGTGAGCTTCACAGCTCCTTCAATATGATCTTTATGAAGATGGGACAGCAATAACCTGGTGACTTGTTGAGGACGGATATTTTCCTTTTCAAGAATTTCTGAAACCACAGTTGTTCCGGTACTGTTTTTCCAGCCAATGCCAGCATCCAGAAGGATATGGTCATTCTCAGTGATGATAAGAAATGGTTGAACCGACATTTTGATTCCACCAGCCTTATCAAAATTTTCTTCTGTTAAAAGCGTAAAATCCTTGGTTTTGCTTGCCGAAAAATTGCCTTCTTTAAGTGGAATGATTTTCATGCTGCAAATTTCCTTATTATTTCTAAGATTCAAAAAGTTTTTCGTCAATATATATTATCCATAAAAACAATCAGACAGACAGAATACTGAAATCATTCTACTTATCTCAAAATCACGCAGCATTCGTAAAAATGTAAAAGAAAAGAGCAGATTATTTCCTTTTTTAATGATTATCTTTGATCTCTTAAAAATCTGACAGTATATATCGTTATCTGCTTTCAGACTACTTTCAATTCAAATAAAACTTTATACGTAATGCAGGAGAATTCTTCCAATGGTATTTCCCGGACTGTTATCTGGCTTATGGCCGTTATTTCCGGACTGGTGGTGGCGAACAATTATTATAATCAGCCTTTACTGGCCCTTATTTCAGAGGAACTGCAGGTTTCTGAGAGTGCAGCAGGTAAAATTTCTGTACTGACTCAGATCGGTTATGCGTTAGGGCTTTTGCTGATTGTTCCGTTGGGAGACAAATTTTTCCGCAAGAAACTCATTTTAATTGATTTGTTTCTTGTTTTCGGATCACTTTTATGGATGACTTTTGCTACTCAATTATGGATGCTGTATGCAGCCAGCTTACTGATCGGGACAACTTCAGTTATTCCACAATTATTTGTCCCTATTGCAGCAGAACTTTCATCAGATAAAGAAAAATCCTCCAACATCGGATTGGTAATGTCCGGATTATTACTCGGGATTCTTCTGTCCCGCTTTGTGGGAGGAATTGTAGGAGAAGTCTGGGGCTGGAGAGCTATGTTTGGAATAGCGGCAGGATTGATGGTCATTGTCTGGTTAGCTGTCTATAAGATGCTTCCGGAAATGTCGCCCAATTTTAAAGGTAGCTATAAAGAGCTGATGCAGTCTGTAGCTCATCTTGCAAGAACACAGCCTGTTCTTCAGCTGGCATCATTCCGTGGGGCAATGGCATTCGGTTCTATGTGTGCTTTGTTTACCACATTGGTTTTTCATATGGAAAAACCACCTTTTAATGCAGGTTCTTCTGTCGTGGGAAGCTTTGGATTAGCCGGGGCTGTAGGAGCTTTAGCTGCTGCTAAGGTGGGAAAACTTCAAAAGTATCTGGATATTAACAGAATTATCTTGTATTCTTTACTGATTGTCATCGGAAGCTGGGGCTTTACCTATTTTGCAGGTGAAACCTATTGGGGACTGATTGTAGGAGTAATTCTTGTAGATTTAGGGGTACAGTCAAGCCATATTATGAACCAGACCAATTATTTTTTGATTAAATCCAATGCCGTTAACAGACTGAATACAGTGTATATGGTTTCTTACTTTATTGGAGGATCACTGGGAACATGGCTGGCTTCTATTGCCTGGCAAAAGGCTCAATGGACCGGCGTATGTCTTGTAGGAACTGTATTTGGAGTACTGGCTTTGATTGCCCATATTTTGTTTTCAAAAAAAGTCAATAAAGCAAACGCAGAAATGTAATTTTTTATATTTATGATTCGTTTAAGAAGCGGGATTTTATCTTTGATAAAATCCCGCTTCTTCTATTTTCATGTTTATTCAATTCGCGGATCTGCAGAACGCAGCCAGGTTCTTCCCAGCTGTGAGGATTAAATTGTAATAATTTTTGTTACATTAAATAAAATACCCTATCTTTGTACTATTAATTTGATTTAAAATTAAATACAATGAAAATAGAAATCTGGTCGGACGTAATGTGTCCGTTTTGCTATATCGGAAAAAATAATTTTGAACAGGCTTTGAATAAGCTTCCTTTTAAAGATGAAGTAGAAATAGAGTGGAAGAGTTTTCAGCTGGACCCAACTTTAGATCCGAAAGAAACTCAGGATACCATTCAATATTTCAGAGAGAAAAAAGGAGTAGCTGAAGCCCAGGCTGCTCAAATGCTGGGACAGGTTACCCAAATGGGAAAAGGGGCCGGAATTGATTTCAACTTCGGAAAAACATTGATCACCAATACATTCAGCGCTCATAAATTGCTTCATCTGGCTAAAAAGCACAACAAATCCAATGAAATGGAAGAGGCATTATTTATCGCTCATTTTATTGACGGCAAAAATGTTGGAGATACTGAAGTTTTGACAGCTCTTGCTGAAAGCTTAGGGATTGACAGAGAAGAAGCACTGCAGGCTATTACAACAGATCAACTGGATTATGAAGTGAATCAGGATATTCAGGAGGCAAGAAACAATGGCATTTCCGGAGTTCCTTTCTTTGTTCTGAACGGTAAATATGCTGTTTCCGGAGCTCAGCCTGCAGAAGTATTTGAAAATGCACTCCAGCAGACTTACAAAGAAACAGTGAGCCCGTTTAAGGATCTTTCCGGTGGCGGCGGTGCTGCATGCGACGCTGATGGATGCAGTATTTAAGATATGAGAACCCCAAAATAAATATTTGTTTTGGGGTTTTTAATTTGAATAGAGTCTTGTATCTTTGTCTTACAGCAACAAAAGCTGTATAAATCTGATTTTACAATGATAAAAATTAACGACGAAACCCACTATTCAATTGACGATACTCTTTTTGTTTTTGCATTGGATTCTGAAGCAGGAACTGTATTTGATGATAAAAATAAATTGATTACCGGCATAGGAAAAGTAAATGCGGCCATAGAATTAACCAAAGAGATTCACGCAAGAAAACCTAAGCTGATCGTGAATTTAGGTTCTGCCGGAAGTAAGGGATTTCACAAAGGAGAAGTGGTATGCTGTACAAAATTTATTCAACGTGACATGGATGTAAGAGGGCTTGGTTTTAAATTATATGAAACTCCATTATCAGGAGTACCACCTATACTGGAATATGGTCTAAAAATGGATACTTTGAAAGAAGGAATCTGTGGTAGCGGTGACAGTTTTGAAATGAACCACTCCGAAACAGATTACAATATTGTAGACATGGAAGCCTATCCTCTGGCATTGATTTCCCAACAGGAAAACATTCCGTTTTTATGCCTGAAATATATTTCTGACGATGCAGGAAGTGACGCAGTAGATGATTGGAGCGTACAGGTACATCTGGCTTCTGAAGCCTTTAAGAAAATACTTTTTTCATAACATTTATTCTTATCATTATGAGTTCAATTATCATTAATAAAGCCTCCGCCGAAGATGTAGAAATTGTACAAAGTTTAGGAAGACAGACGTTTTCCGAAACTTTTGCAGAAAATAATACGGAAGAGGCTATGAAAAAGTATCTGGAAGAAAGCTTTAATACGGAAAAAATAAAATCAGAGCTGAATAATCCTGATTCTCTTTTCTATATTGCCTGGGAAGAAGACAATCCGGTGGGTTACCTGAAAGTGAATTCCGGGAAGGCACAGACCGAACTTCAGGACGAGACCAGCCTGGAAATTGAAAGAATCTATGTAAAGAAAAGCCATCATGGTAAAAAAGTAGGCCAGCTTCTTTATAATCAAGCTCTGGAAACGGTTAAGCAGCTTGGTAAATCATACTTATGGCTTGGGGTTTGGGAAAAAAACCTGAGAGCTTTACAATTTTACAGAAAAAATGGATTCGTTGAGTTTGATAAGCATATTTTCAGGCTTGGGGAAGAAGAACAGACCGATCTGATGATGAAAAAAGTATTGGACTAATTTTCTTCAAAATAGAAAGATTGTATTAACCACTGATTGCACAGATTTTCACAGATGATTATGTAATACAATTTTTTATACCTTCTAAATACCAAAATGAACCATTCAGAATTTACAAAACATATTAATCACTATTATCCTTTATCTGAGGAAACCATTAAAGATTTATTGGATATCTGTACAGAAGAATATTACCGCAAAAATGATCTTCTGCTGGAATCCGGTTCTATGGCCAGGTATTATTATTTTCTTAAATCAGGATTAATAGGGTATTATACAGTAGATGAACAGGGAAATAATATCTATAAAATTTTCTTTGAAGAAAACAGCTTCATAGCTTCTACAGCAGCCATTATTAAAAACGAACCCAGCGATTTCAATATGATTGCACTGGAAGACTGCTCAGTAATACAATATCCCGCAAAAGCTTACCGTGAACTGCTGAAAAAACACCATGATCTGGCTCTTTTTCACCTGCATTATCTGGAAAAAAACTGGGTGGTAAAAAAAGAACCTTTGGAAGTTTCTCTGAAGTATGAAACAGCAAAAAAAAGATATTTGCAATTGCTTGATAATGCATCTCTTTACAACCGATTAAAACAGCATCACATTGCTTCTTATCTGGGAATTACACCTACACAGCTCAGCCGGATCAAAAAAGAAGTTCAGGGAGATACCTACTAATTACATTGTATCCATATTTTTAATAATCAGCTATTAATGATTTATTTCATGTTTCTGGGATATATCTCAATATTATGTTAAATTTACATTATATCACAAATAAGAGATATAATTAAAATATTAACCAGACATGAAGTTACATCACACGTATTTCTATCATCCTGATTTTGTAGAAAATAATACAGCTGTTATTGAACATTTTGAAAACCAGGAAATTTCAATGCAAAAGATTCAGAATGCTTTAGGCAGGGCAGAACGTTTTATTATTCCGGAGAATTCTTTTGAAACAACACTTTCTATGGGAATTGAAGCTGCAAGAGGGGTTCTTAATGAAAGTAATATTTCTATTCTCGATATAGATGTTATTATTTTTGTAAGCAGTTCTCCTGAACATTATATTCCCTGTGACGCTATCCACATCCACCATGCGCTTAACGGAAAACCGGATACCTTATGTTATGATATGAACGCCAACTGTATTGGAGCATTTATAGCGCTGGATCAGGTGTCAAAATATTTAAAAGGGACCCGGTCCGGAACAAAAGCTTTGATAGTTTGTGCCGAAAAATTCTCGGGGATATTAGATCCTGACAACCCGATTACTGCTTTTTGTCTTTCAGATACTGCTTTTGCTTTTATCGTAGAAAATGATGGAGACGACACCTCAGGGTTAATAGATGTATTATATCATACAGACAGCAGCTTTTGTAATACCGTACTTTATCCACCTAAAGGAAGTTCAGGTCATCATCACGGCGATCTGACAACCTGGGATCGTATTTTCGACGGAATGGGAAGTGTCAATTTTGCACTGGAAAATATCCCCCTGTTCTTAAAGCGCAATCAGATAAATCTGAAGCAGATTGATTTGTTTTTATTTTCACAGTTTTCTATCAAGAATATCAATATAATCCGTGATTACTTTCAGCTGCCGGAGGAAAAAATTCCTTTTTACTCTAAAGAGCTTGGGTATACCGGAGCATCCAGTCCATTTTTAGCTTTAGACCAATATCAAAAAGAAGTAAAATCATTAAAAAAAGGAGATTATATTCTTATATGGACACTGGGAACAGGCTATCAGGCAGGATTAATGCTTTGGAAATATTAATCATTGACTGATCTAATTTTATTAAAAGAATTAACAAAAGCTTCAACCTATGTTGAGGCCTTTCTCTTTTTTATGCTGCAATTTTGCTCTGTCAAAGATGCATTGGTACACAATATGTTTTAAAAATTACGATACCAGTGATTATCATTAATTAAAATTTTTTCAGCATGAAGAAGCTTATCAACATTGTAGTTGTACTGACAGCATTTGTACAGTTATCAGCACAAAAAATTATTCATCAGGAAATTTTCAGTCCGAAAATGAATAAAAAAATCAAAACAGTGATCATCACTCCCAATTTACAACCTAATACCAGATATCCGTCCGTTTATATTCTTCACGGCTTCAGCGGTAATCCGGACAGGATTATCAAGCAGGATATTCCTGATCTGGTTAAAAAAGCTCAGCAATTTAAAACCATTTATGTCCTTCCGGATGGAAACTACAGTTCATGGTATGTAGACAGCCCGATTGTTAAGGATTCCCAGTATCAGACCTTTATTGGAAAAGAACTGGTAGAATTCATCGGTAAAAATTATCCTGTGAAAGCTGAGAAAAAATTCCGCGGGATTTTAGGATGGAGTATGGGAGGTTATGGAGCTACCAATATCGGGGTTACGTACAACAAGACATTTGGAATCGTGGGAAGTTCATGTGGAGCACTGGATTTCAACTCGTTCGGGGAAGGATATCAGAAATATATGGTGAATAAAGTGCTGGGACCATTGGAGTCTATCAATCCGAATTTCCTTACGGACAACAAAATAAAACTGATGGCCGCAGCAGATCAGCAATATATTTTCGACTGTGGTACAGAAGACACTCAAATGATTAATATGAACAGGAATTTTCATAAAAAGCTGACTGAAATGAAGATCCAGCATCTCTACACAGAATCTTTAGGCGGGCACGTTCCGGAATACTGGAGCAGATCATTATCTGAACAATTGTCTTTATTTGACAGGTTTTTTAAACAGTAAATTACTCCACAAAAGACACAAAGTTTTTAACCAAATAAATTTTTAGAGCAAATTTTTATGCGGAATAAGTACGCATAAGTTTTGCTAAAATCTTTGATTTTCAACTTAGTGTGAACTTTTTTTGCAGCATCATTTTAAACTTGCTTCATTGAACTAAAATGTATTAATATATAAGCTTTTGTGACTTTTGTGGTTTGTAAAGTTTTAAAATTTATAAAAAACCTTTTTGAGCTATGCCCAAAAAGGTTTTCGATTGATTGAATGTTCAAAAATGCCAACTAACCAGGCATTCTATTAAAAATGTTGAAAGTTTTTCCCCAAATGCTCCTCTATCACAAAGAACGGATCTTCCGTAAGGGTGTGTGCTCTCATATCGATAAGACTTACTTTGCTCATCATACGAAGCATGATCCTTCTTTCACATGGCTGTTCTATACCGTCAATATTTCTTATTCCCGCACGGAAGGCCGATCTTCCATGAGCACATAAGTGATTATTAACAAGAATAACATCACCAGCCTGAGGAGTAAATCCTGAATAAATCAAATGTCGGGCTTCTTCCCAGAACTCATGCAGTGTATGCTGCGCTTCATCAGACTGTCTGATGCTGGAATTGAAAAGCTGTTCAGCAGCATCGAATCTCATGAAAGGAAGGCTGTAATTGCCATACAATACAGAATCCAGGGTTTCTTCTTCACTGTTTCCCGTTTCCAGGTTGGCATCTTTCGGAATTTTATAAATAGGATCAAAAAGAGCTCTGTACTTTTCCCCGATAGACTCATGAGAACGGATGGAATATAGCGTTGAAGGAACCTGCTCTTCGTTTCTCACATACATAAAGCTTAAAAAATCAGCCTGATGTTTCAGAAAAGCGTCTTCCGTATGGACATATAAATCTGTAGAAGATCCTGATCCTGTCTGTGTTTCTTTCATTTTTTCATCAGGAATGATGGCATGGATCAGTCCGCCGCCTTTACGCTGTGAATAATATTGTACCGGTTTTGATGGAAGTGCGCCATGGATAAGGGCACATGCAAAGCCATATAAATTAAATTTTGAATAATCGGCCGCCTGCCAGTTGGGAGGAGTAGAGCCTATATTCTCCTGATCGATATCCATGAGTCCGGTAAAGATCAGTGCACCATATTGATTTTTTGAAAAGTCACTCGCAAAATCAGCCGCTATATGCAAAATTCTCTCGGGTAAAAAATAAGACGCCAGCTGATGCACATGCTTAATAAAATCACGGTTTTCATAAGTGTCATACTTTTTCTGAAGATGCAATGCCGCATCTTTTATCATTCTTCTTTCCTGAGAGGTGACTTCTATGACCGTAGGAAGCAGTTTTACAGCTGTTAAACAGTCTTTATCTAAAATTTCTGTAGAATTCATTTAAAAAAATTTGGTGTTAAATAATAATTTTTATCTTTGTTTTTAATTATTCTAAATAACAATAGTCGAGTCAAATTTAGTAATAATTATGCAATCACCAAATAAAATATAATAAAAAATGTAAAATTTAAAAACCTGACTATCAGATATATATAATCATATATCGAAAAAACCACAACAATTCAAAGATTAAAAAAATCACATTACAAAACTTTTATGAACAACAATTTAATATCCCTTGAAGAGCACGCAAGTACAACTTCACCCCACATTTCGGGGAATTTTGGGAATATTTTTCATCCTGACAATTATGATCATTATCGTAATGCTGTCAACAGTACTTTGGACCTGGTTCAGGAATTTCTTCACAGAAACAACAAACCTTTCAGCGGTATAGAAGCCAGAACAATGAAAGGAATGGTACAACAGATTGATCTAAATCAAAAATTATCCAACTATAATGAGCTTCTGGCAGAAGTAGATGAAATCTACGTGAAACATGCCACCGCTTTTCACCTTCCACAATATGTAGCTCACCTTAACTGCCCTGTAGTAATTCCGGCATTGGCAGGGGAAATCCTTGTAAGTGCCATCAATTCTTCACAGGATACTTATGATCAGAGTGCCGGAGGAACCTTCATGGAAAGAAAACTGATCGACTGGACTGCCGGTCAGATTGGATATAATACGAATGAAAGCGACGGTGTTTTCACCGCAGGAGGCTCACAGAGTAATTTAATGGGATTGGTCATGATGCGTGACTGTTTTTCTCAGAAAAAATATAACCACAATATTAAAATGGATGGTCTGCCAGTGGAAGCAAGCCGTTTCAGGATATTTGTTTCCGATAAATCTCACTTCAGCAATCTGAAAAATGCATCCATTATGGGATTGGGTGAGAAAAGTATTGTTAAAGTTCCGACCGATGACCGTTTCCGTATGGATATTTCTCTTTTAAAGAAATACATTAAGAGGGAAGAGCAATTAGGAAATATTCCTATCGGAATCGTAGCGACAGCCGGAACTACAGACTTTGGAAACATTGATCCACTGGATGATATTGCCAATATTGCAGAACACTATAACATCTGGATGCATGTAGATGCCGCTTACGGTTGTGCTTTATTATTAAGTGAAAAATACCGTGATCTGATTAATGGCATTGAAAGAGCCGACTCTGTAACGATTGATTACCACAAGTCATTCTTCCAGCCGATTAGCAGCAGTGCTTTTATTGTTAAAAACAAAAAAGAACTGTTGATTCTTAAACACCACGCCGATTATCTGAATCCAAAAGAAATGGACGAAGAGGAAATTCCGGCACAGATCAATAAATCCATTACGCAAAGTACAAGAAGATTTGATGCGTTAAAACTTTGGTTTACCATAAGGATGATGGGGAAAGAACAGTTGGCAGAATATACGGACACCGTGATTGATCTTACCAAAGATGCTGCAGCGATGATCTCTGAAGATGCTGATTTTGAACTCCTTTCAGATTCCGACTTAAGTGTTCTTGTTTTCAGATATGTAAATCCGGAAATCCGTGATCTGAATGCCTTGAATCAATACATCAAGATGAAATTGTTCTATAGCGGAGAAATCCTTGTAGCCAGTACAAAAGTGGATGGGAACTTCTATCTGAAGTTTACCTTCCTGAACCCGATTACGACTACGGAGGACATTCATCAAATTCTCACCACAATCAAAAATCATGGAAAAGACTTTAATTCAGAAAAATAAAACGGGAGAAAAAGCCCGGGAAATTACTTTCAGAATTCTGTTGAACGGAATGCTGAGAGAACTGGGAAACGGAAAATTCTATCAGGGCGTTCCGAAATATGATCTTCTTACAGCAAAGGCTCTTCAGAACAGTGATTATTCATTGTTTATGAGATTTGAAATGAAAAAAAGCGGACTGTTTTTATTTGCTCCGGTTTCCTATCGTTCCGAAACTCTTTTTCATGAATACGGATCTGTTTTGTGGGCGGTAGATCATCAAAACCAGGAAGTTTTTGAAGTGAATGATCAAAAGCTTACTGAACTGGTTTACAAAGAACTTTCTGAAACTACAAATGAAACGGGTTTCAGAAACTTTGTGGAAAGAATTCAAAGCAGCTTAAGAAATCTGGAACTGACAACAGAAGCCTGTCTTCAGGATGATCAGCTTTTAACGTATTCTTTCCTTGAATCTGAGCAAATGCTTCCCGCAGGCCACAATCTGCATCCTTTCACCAAATCAAGAATGGGATTTTCTGAGGAAGAACAGTTGTTATACGGCCCTGAATTCGGAAAAGGATTCCAGCTGGACTATTTCCTGATTCATAAAGACTGCATCACGGAAAAGTCACTTCCAGGAATTTCTGCAAAAGAAATCTTTGAAAAATGGACTTCACTGCCAGAAAGCTACGATTTTGAAAACATCAATGATTTTTACATCGTTCCATGCCATCCATGGGAGGCACAATATCTTTTATCAACAGCAGAATACCCTGAAATGCTGGGTTCCGGTAAGATCATTCATATCGGACCACTAGGTGAGGATTTTTATGCAACATCCTCCATAAGAACGGTATACAATCCGGATTTCAGCTGGATGTTGAAATTCTCTCTGCATGTTTTAATGACAGGCTCCGTGAGAGCCAATAGTTTAAAAGATCTCAACAGAGGATATGCTTCCGCTATCTGGTGGCAGCAGGAAAAAGCCTCATTTGAAAATGACTTTCCGAATTTTAAACTATTGCTGGAGCCTTCCACATTAAGCGTTCATTATGAAGGGAAGAATATGGACAGTCTGAATATACTGCTCCGTGAAAATCCTTTTTCCAATGAAGATAAAGTGATTCTATTGGCAAGGCTTTGTCAGGATGAATCTACAGATGGATTCAATTTTACGGCGCATTTCTTTAAGAATGTTGCGAATCAATTGGGTGTAGATGCAGAAAAAGCAGCTATAATCTGGTTTGAAAAGTATGTAAATCTATTGCTTTCTCCTTTGAACAGATTGTACAATCAATTAGGCATGGCGCCGGAAGTTCATCAGCAGAATCTGCTTGTACAATTGGATAATCAATTGCTTCCTCAATCTATTTATGTGAGAGATGGACAAGGTTATTTAATCAAAGAAAGTTTCAAAGGACAATATGAATCTTTGATCAAAGATTATCCTGAAGTGGAAGACCTTTTCATCAGGGATGAGCGTCTTCTGGATATTATTTCTCACCATCTTCTGGTAAGTAACCTGAGCGCACTGATTGCTTCAATAGGTAAGACGGGATTGGTGAAAGAAAGAAGATTAATCCATATTCTGTACAGGGAATTTGAAAATCTTCATGACAGTGAACCTTCATCTTTAACGGATTATGCTTTGAATCAAAGATATTGGGCCGTAAAATCAAACCTTCAGTCGGCGGTTGCTGATGTAGACGGAGGCGTGAATGCTTCTTCAATTTCTTATGCTAAAGTTCCGAACCTTCTTCACAAACATTTCTTTTCGGATCAGTTAATCAATCCGCAGGGAACAGAGGTTTTCTTCAAAAGGTATTTCCAGAAAGAGGATGTTACTATGAGTATGCGTCCTATAGATCTTGAAAATGACCTTGAAATGCTTCATGAATGGTTCAACCGTGAACATGCCGTAAAAATCTGGCAGATGAACTGGCCTATTGATGAGCTGGAAACCTATTACAGACTGATGCTTCCAAGTGATGAAGCCCACAGTTACATCATCGCAGGAAACGATGAACCTTCATGCAATATCGAGGTGTATTGGGCTTGCAGAGATATCGTAGGCGATTATTATGAAGTATTGCCAACAGATTACGGAACGCACCAGTTTATTGCACCGACTGATCCAAAGAAAAAATTCGTTTCTCCATCCACACAATCTATGGTGGATTATGTTTTTGCACAGCCACAGGTAGGAAAAATGGTTGGCGAAGGATCTGTAGACTCGCTTGCGTCTATGATGAACAAGGCCCATGTAGGCTTCAAAGTAGAAAAAGTAATTGAAATGCCTCATAAAAAAGCCAATCTGAACTTCTGTTACAGAGAATGGTACTGGGAAAAATTCCCCCAGAATAAAGAGGTACAAATCACCACAAACATCACAAAAAATGACTAACGAAGCCGTATACAATGTAATAGGCATCGGTATAGGCCCTTTCAATCTGGGGCTTGCCGCATTATCCAATCCGATTCCGGAACTGAAAACCCTTTTCCTGGACCAGAGAGATGGTTTCGACTGGCATCCGGGACTAATGATCGACCATGTAACCCTGCAGACTCCATTTTTATGCGACTGCGTATCCATGGCCGATCCAACGAATCCTTTAAGCCTTTTGAATTATCTGAAAGAAACCGGAAGACTGTATAAATTTTTTATCAGAGAAGATTTTTTCATTCCGAGAAAAGAATACAACCGTTACTGCCAATGGGTGATTGAACAGCTTCCGCAATGCCGTTTTTCTACTCAGGTAGTGGATATTACGTATGAAGACGGTTTATATCATGTAACGACTATTCATACCAAAACCAAAGAAACGACTATTTTTAAAACGGAAAGATTGATTTTAGGAACAGGAACACAACCTCATATTCCTTCTTTCATTCCGAAGGATGATTCCCGTGTTATTCATACCAGTTCTTATCTGTATAGAAAAGAGGAATTGTTATCTCAAGGAAAGAAAATTGCCATTATCGGATCCGGACAGAGTTCAGCAGAAGTTTTTTATGACCTGCTTCAAAACAGGAACGAAGAAACCCAACTGGGATGGTATTCCCGTCCGGACAGATTTTTCCCTATGGAATATTCTAAACTGACGCTGGAACTTACTTCTCCGGATTATGTTGATTATTTCTACAACAGAAGCGAGTCTGCAAGAAAAACAATTTTAAGCAAACAGCAAGCTCAGTTTAAAGGAATCAACTACGATCTGATCAATGATATCTACGATTTTATTTACGATCTGAATATCGATAATGCTGATCCTAATCTTAAAATTATCCCTAACAGCCAGCTGAACAGAGTAGACAACAGCAATCCGGATTTTATCAATCTTGAATTTACCCAACTGGAACAGGAAGTCCCTTATGATCAGGAAGCTGATTATCTGATTTTGGGAACAGGATATCGTTATCATGAGCCTGCATTCTTAAAGAATATTCAGGATAGAATTAAGAGAGATTCCAGCGGATTGTTTGATGTTAACAGAAATTATTCAATAGACCACAACGGAGGAGAAATCTATGTGCTTCATGCTGAAGTACACACTCACAGCTATATTTCTACAGATCTGGGAATGGCTGCGTACCGTAATTCCTATATCATCAATGATATTCTGGGAAGAGAGCATTATAAAATTGAAAAGAAAATTGCTTTCCAGGATTTCGATGTAGAAAAATATGCCGATTTACCAATTGTCAAAATTTAATCAAAAAATGAACACCAACTTAAAAAATACAGTAAGCCAGGAAAACTGGAATCAGGCCAACAGAAACCTAATGGCCAAAACCATCGCAGAATTGATGCACGAAGAGCTTCTAAAACCGGTGGTAACCTTTGAAAATAAAAACGGATATACTGTTTTTACCCTTGAAACCGGAGTTGAAAATATTGTCTACAGCTTCCGCGGACAGGAAAGAATGATGGATTACTGGTATATTGATAAAGACAGCATTACAAAAACAGAAAACGGTGAAGATTTGTCTTCTGTAGATGTAGCGGCTTTCTTTCTGGAAATGCAATCAGTTTTTGACTTAGACCCTTATACCATTGCAAGATATACAGAAGAATTACTGCATACTTTGTATTGTGATGCTTTAATCTTATCAAGAGGAGTGATGTCTTCAAAAGATCTTGCAGATGCGGATTATCAGACGGTAGAGCATAATATGACCGGACATCCTTGGGTAATTGTGAACAAAAGCCGATTAGGTTTTTCTCCAAGAGATCTTAAAACATTTGCCCCTGAAGCCGATGAAAATTTAAAAGTAATCTGGCTGGCTTCTCATAAAAGCAGATCATCATTCCAGTCTTTGGAACATATTGACAGAGATGAGTTTTACCGTTCAGAAATAGGAGAGGATTTATACAATGATTTTCAGCAGCAGCTATTGAGCAAAAGAAAAGTTGTTGAAGATTATCACTTTATCCCTGTACATCCATGGCAGTGGGAGCATAAGCTTCAGATTCATTTTGCCGGAGATATTGCTTCAGGACTTTTAATACAATTGGGCGAAGGTAGTGATACCTACAGTCCGCAGCAGAGTATCCGTACTTTATTCAATGTAGATCATCCTAAAAAGAGATACCTGAAAACGGCTGTTTCTATTCTGAGTACAGGAAATATCAGAGGATTATCACCTAAACAGATGAAAATTGCTCCAGCTATTACAGATTGGGTAAAAGGCTTAATTAAAGATGATGCTTACCTTGAGAACAAAGAGACTATTTTCCTAGGAGAAGAAGCTGCCATCACTTATTTACATCCACAATATGGAGCTATTGCCAGCGTACCTTACCAATATAATGAATTCCTTGGCGCATTATGGAGAGAAAGTGCTGAAAATTATCTGAAAGAAGATGAGCAAATGGTAACCATGGCTTCTCTGCTTTATGTAGATGAAAATGGAGTTCCATTGGTTCAGGCATTTGCAGAAAAAGCGGGTGTAAGTATCAAAGAATGGATTGAAAGCTATCTTGATGCTTATCTTACCCCATTATTACACATTTATTACACGCATTCATTATGTGTAACACCGCACGGAGAAAACATTATGGTGGTTTTGAAAAACGGAGTTCCGAAGAGAATCGTCATCAAAGACTTTGTGGATGATATTGTACTTACTACAGAGGCCAGAGAAAAGCTTCCTGCACATCTTGCAGACGGTTTGATCCAGTCTTCCAATAAAGAAAATATCCCATTGTTTATTTTGCTTGGAGTTTTTGATGCCTTCTTCAGATACCTGTCGAATGCTTTACATACGTATTCCAACTTTAATGAAGAGACGTTCTGGGAACTGGTTCACAACTGTGTAGAAAATTATAAAGCTGAGAATACCCACCTTCAGGAACGTTACGAAAAGTATGACCTGTATGTTCCGGCATTCAAAAGATTCTATATCAACAGTCTGCGTCTGAAAAATAACGGTTACAGTGAAAACAAGGCATTTGCCATTCCGAGAAAAGACGGAGCACTGCCTAACCCGCTGTATCAGATTGCCAATAAAAATTCAGTAGCAGCAGTATGAGGAAATTCCTGCATATCCTAAAAGAAGGAGCGGTTTTTACCTATGGAGCCATAGCCGGAAAGAAAGTTGAACTGACTTCCGGAAGTATCAACCGTTCCATCTTTAGTCTTGCCATTCCCATGGTGATGGAACTTGTCATGGAATCTGTTTTTGTGAGTATCAATCTATTGATTATTGCAAAATTAGGCGACAAGGTTCTTGGGCTTGTGGGAATAACCGATAACTACGTCAACTTTGCCTATGCCATAGCAGTAGGTTTGGGAATTGCAGCAGCAACCCTTACCGCCAGAAGAGCGGGCGAAAAAGATAAAGAAGGAATGGGAAGAACAGCCCAATATATCATCTTGCTAGCCCTGTTTTTTGCAGTGCTTATTGGTGGGGTTTCCTGCTTTTTTGCATCAGAAATTGTTGATTTTTTGGGAATCAATGCCAGTACGGTAACCGAAGGCGTTTCTTTCTCAAGACTGGTCTTTCTGAGTATCGGGCTTGTGATTCTCCGCTTGTCTGTCAATGGGCTTTTCAGAGGGGCAGGTGATGCCGATATTGCCATGAAATCACTTTGGATCTGCCATATTTCCAATATCATCTTTGCGGTAATCCTTGTTTTCGGATTAGGATTTATTCCTGCTTTCGGATTGATGGGATTGGCGTATGCTACGGTTTTATCAAGGACATTAGGAGTTGTATATCAGGCATTCATATTCGCCACAGGAAAAACCAGCATCAGCATCAGAGTTCCTTTTCAGCTTGATCTTACATTGTTACAGAAGATTCTGAAACTCGCCTTTGGAGGATTGGTTCAGTATATCATTCCTACATCCAGCTGGCTGATTATGGTGAAAATCATCTCTACTTTCGGAACAACCGCGCTGGCAGGATACATTATTGCCCAGCGTATTGCTTCGGTCGCAACAATGCCTGCCTGGGGAATAGGAAATGCAGCAGGAGTGCTTACAGGACAGAATCTCGGTGCCGGAGAACCGGAACGTGCAGAAAAAACAGTCTGGAGAGCAGGAACCATCAACATGACTTATCTGGTCATTGTAGCCTTATTCTGGCAGATTGCAGCAGAATATGTGGTGAAATTTTTCACTACAGAACCGGAAGTTGCCAGATATGCGGTTCAATACATCCATGTGGTCTCTATGGCTTATCTGCTTTTAGGATTCACCATGGTGATCAGCCGCGCATTGAATGCAGCCGGAAATATTATGCAGGTTACCCTGCTTTATATTGTCATGTTTTATGTAATTCAGCTTCCTATGGCTTATCTCTTGGGGGTAAAGCTTCATTGGGAACTGACAGGAATATTTACCGCTATCGTTTCTTCGGAAATTGTCTTAGCAGTGTTATTCCTGATGATTTTTAGAAATGGAAAATGGAAAACTATAAAAATTTAAAATGAACACTACAGAAGAATTTTATGAAATTATCGCCTCTGCCATCGCTATAAAAAAAGAATTGGTAGATGAAAAGCTTACGTATCAGGAAATCCCGGAATGGGATTCTATGTCTCATCTTCTGATCGTAGAAGCGCTTGAACAGTTTTATCAGATCAAATTTGATTTTAATGATATTCTTGAGATGGGAACCGTCGGAAAAATTCGCGAAAAAATGAAAAAATACGATGTATTCGTAGAAAACTAAGCTTATGAAAATTTTAGAAAATGTAATTGCCAATAAGAACTTGGGGTTTACAGATGCTTCCACCGGTACAACAATACCGGTGGGAACACTGTACCGGTCTTTAGGCTTAAACCCCGTAGAAAAAGGCCTGCTTTTTTTGTACAATGATAATCAGCTTCCAAGCATTGAAGTGCTCCTCAATTTTTATGGAACAGCACATACCATTGCGTTACTGGGACAGAAACTTCATGAGGAATTTAAAGAACGTATTGAGGCAGAATATCGTCCGAAATACATCTTTGATCCACAAAGGGAAACCATTGAAGGATACTCTCTGAAAGCATTCTCAGACAACATCAGAATCTTTGCAAAGGATGATTATAAAGCTGAGATTATCATTCACCCTGACATCAAAATCCTATTGAGTACTTCAGGAACTACAGGTGTACCGAAGCTGGTTAAATTATCTGATGAAAGTCTTTATCAGAACGCATTGAGCATCCTTCAGTACATGCCGATTCAGGGAACTGATGTAGTTCCTTTAAACGTACCGATCAACTTTGTATACGGATTCTCTATTTTCACGACCAACTGTATGCGTGCCGGAAGAATTGTCTGTACGGATAAAGACATTATGCAGAAAGCATTCTGGGACGAAATGGAGAAGTACGGCTACAGTACTTTAGGCGGAGTTCCCTTTCTTTATGAAAACCTGAACAGAATAGGATTTTTCAGAAAAGATTCTCCAAGTCTCAGATATTTTACCCACACCGGAGGTGTGATTAACGCGGAATTGAGAAAAACTATTTTCTCTTATTGTCATGAATTTAAAAAAGAATTCTTTGCACAATACGGACAGACAGAAGCAGGCGGAAGAATGGCTTACCTTACCACAGAAGGATTGCTGGAAGAAGAAACATCAATCGGAAATGTGGTGGAAAGAGGAAGCTTCAAAATTGATCCTGAAACGGATGAATTGCTGTTTTCTCATGTCAGTATTTTCGGAGGCTATGCCAATAAACTGGAAGATCTTGCCACTTATGAGCAGCCTTCCATACTGCATACCGGAGATACCGCCAGAAAAGGTGAAAACGGAATTTATTATATCACAGGTAGAATAAAACGTATCATGAAGCTTTTCGGAATACGCCTGAATCTGGATGAGGTAGAATTCATTCTTAAAAATGAAATGCAGGGCAATACCTTCGTATGTCTGAATGCCAATGATAAAAAAATCGTGGTGTTGTATGACAATCCGGAAATAGATCCTCAGCTCATCACCGAAACCATTAAAAATAAACTGCGTATTAATCCGCAATATGTACGCACAGAACTTATAGAAACATTTCCTTTATCACAAAACGGTAAAATAAACTATCCCCTGTTACAAAACTTACAGCATGAAAACATCTAAAACCCTTATATTACTTCTTGGTCTTGCTTTATCTTCCAACTCGCTTTCTGCACAGCAGGGCGACAGAGTTCATGGCAAAATCATGCTGTCTGAAAAAGCACCAGTAAAAAATGCTGTTTTAAGACTTGTCAACACGTCTTATCAGGCAAAAACCAATAATTTAGGAGAATATTACTTTGAAAATGTGCCACCTGGAGAATATACCCTTCAGGTGGTTTTAAATGACATCGAACTGATGAGAGAACCCATTCACATTCAGAAAGATGTCTATGAAATCCCTGCGATCTACGCTCCTTTACACAACAATGTGATTGAAGGAATTACCGTATATGCAGTGAGCAGAAATAAATTTCTGGATAAAGACAGTACTTCAGTGGCCAAAATGCCTCTGAAAGTTCTTGAAAATCCACAAGCTTATACAAGCATCAACCAGCAGATCATGAAGGAACAGCTTACTTACGATATTTCGGAAGTATTGAAAAATGTTCCGGGTATGGTAAAAATGCAGGGAAGTCCGGGAAGAGGCTCGGGAGACGGAAGTTTCTACTACAGCCTTAGAGGTTTCCCTACGAAAGTATCGATGGTAGACGGTGTTCCTGCAACCACCAATGGTGAGATCGATCCTGCAGATATTGAACGTCTTGAAGTCATCAAAGGACCTTCAGGAACGTTGTATGGAGGCGCGGTAACTTCGTTTGGAGGCCTGATTAATGCGGTAACCAAAAAACCGAAAGATTATTTCGGAGGAGAAGCTTCTTATCTGATGGGAAGCTACAACCTGAACCGTGTTACCGCCGATGTTTACGGACCGATTACAGAATCCAGAAATATGTTATTCCGTTTAAATGCGGCGTACCAGTATCAGAATGGTTTCAGGGATTCTGAATTCAGAAAATCATTCTTTGTAGCCCCAACTGTAAGCTACCAGGTCAATGAAAGGTTGAAATTTAATCTGGGAGCTCAGATTTATAATTATGAAGGAACCAATACTCCGATTATTTTTCTGACCAGAACAAGACCCTATGTTGCTCATACACCAGATGAACTTGGATTCGACTGGAAAAGATCTTACTCCAACAATGATATGACTTTAAAAGCTCCGTCTATCAATGTAAAAGCAGAGGCTAATTACAAAATTTCGGATCATTGGACTTCGCAAACGTTGCTTTCAAGAAACTTCAGAAAAACGGAAGGATTATATCAATACCAGTTTATCAGAGGGACAACCAGTGATGCCCTGCTGGAACGTAATGTACAGTGGCAGAACTCTGAAGCTTCTTCTACAAGTGTTCAGCAGAACTTTAATGGAGAATTTAATATCGGAAAAATTAAAAATAAAGTGTTGATCGGATTAGATTATTTAAATCAATCGATCAACAATAATCATTCTCCGATTGTAGTATATGATTACATTGATGGGACAAATCCTACGGGGCCGGTAGTGGCACCTGTAACCGGAGTTTATGGTAACATCTCCAGAGATCTGGCTCTTCAGAAAATTCAGACTGCAACTCAGGCTGCTATTCTGGCAGGTAAAACGCCTTTGGTAAGAAATAGCACTTCATCCAACCTTTACGGAGCTTATATTTCAAACGTAACCTATATTACAGACCGTTTGATTACGCTTTTAAGCTTGCGTATGGATCATTACGAAAGTAAAGGACAGCTTAATCTGAATGATAACAAACGTACCGGTGATTTCAGTCAGACCGCATGGTCTCCAAAAGTAGGAATTGTATATCAGATCGTTAAAGATCAGTTATCTGCCTATGGTAATTATATGAACGGCTTCAGCTATACAGCTCCTGTTACCCAGCAGTTACCGGACTATAGCGGAGATATGAAACCACAGATGGCCAATCAGTGGGAAGTAGGAATCAAGGGAAATCTTTGGAGAAACAAAGTGAATTTCACGGTTGGATACTACGATATCCTTGTCGATAATATCCAGAGAGGAACCGGAGTGATCCGTGACGGAAAAGAATACAATATTGTTGTTCAGGATGGAAAGCAAAGAAGTAAAGGGATTGAAATCGAAACCATCATGAATCCTGTTCAGGGATTAAATATCATGGCCGGATATAGCTACAATCACAGCAGATATGAAAAAGCTGATCCTGCTGTAGATGGGCGCCGTCCTGAATCTGCAGGTCCTGCCAATGTATTCAATTCATGGATCAGTTATATTCTCCCGATCAAAGGACTTCAGGGACTAGGAGTAGGTTTTGGAGTAAACCGTGTTGGAAAACAGATTACCGGAAATAAAGTGGTTACCGGGCAATTTGTATTTCCTGCCTATACTTTGGTGAATGCTTCCATTTCTCTTGAAAAAGAAAGATACAGATTAGGATTTAAAATGAATAACCTGGGCAATGCACAATATTTTGCAGGGCAGGGAGTGGTAGTCGCTCAGATGCCTCGTAATTTTGTTGCTGAGGTAAGCTTTAAATTTTAAGAATGAAGCTGAAATTTAGAAAAATTGCCTATCAGTTACATCTATGGCTCGGACTCGCGTCCGGGCTTATAGTTTTTATTATGGCCGCTACCGGATGTATCCTCTCTTTTGAAGAAGAATTAAAACATAGTGTTCACCCCAACAGATATTTTGTTGAAAATATCGGCAGAAACAAACTTTCATTGGCTGAGCTCACGGAAAAAGCAGAAAAAGCACTTCCCGAAGGTTTAAAAGTCAAAAGGGTAGTGATTCCTTCAGATCCTGCACAAACCTACGTATTCCGTACCCTGAAAATGAACGATGAAGCATGGACGTATTGGGGAACTTATCTTTATTATTACCGGATTTATGTGGATCCTTACACCGGAAAAGTGCAGGAAGTAGAAGATGCAAAAAAAGATTTCTTCGAAATTGTACTGGATCTTCACAGAAGACTTTTGCTGGGTGAGAAAATAGGAAAAGCAATTACCGGTTATTCCACACTGATACTGACGATTATTCTTTTTTCCGGGCTTGTGATATGGTATCCCCGTAAAATGAGCAAAAGCATGCTGAAAGGAATGTTTTTCATTAAAATATCGGCCAACTGGAAAAGAATCAACTATGATCTTCATAATGTGCTGGGGTTTTATTCCGTAATTCCTTTACTTATTATTTCGTATTCCGCATTGATATGGAGCTTTGAAGATGCAGACCAATGGATAAGGAATACATTAAATGGAAACATTCCAACAGAAAAGAAAGCCAAAAGTACAATTCCTTCCGAAGAATTTTCAAACCGGGAAAATATTCTCAATCTGATTGGAAATACTATGGAAAAAGGATTGAAAGACAAAAAATCTGTACTTGTCAACTTTCCAAGATCGGAAGAAGGAACCTACTATGCTGAGCTGACGTATGACGGAAGACAATACAGAAATGAACATTTTAATTTTGATCAATATTCAGGAGAAGTTTTAAAATCTCAATCGTATAAAAACAAAAATATAGGATATGGAAACGCATTAAGAGAAAGAAATTATGATCTTCACACCGGAAGTATCCTGGGACTGACCACCAGAATTATCTATTTTCTGGCAGCAATTATCTCACTATCACTCCCGATTACCGGTTTTATTATCTATTTGAATAAGAAAAAGAAGAAACCAAAACATAAGAAGAACAAAGTAGTTTTTCCTACTCATCATTAATAAAGAGAAGAGGTTATCTCAAAAGTCAAATGACGTGGTTTTTGTGGCTTTGTCATTCTGACGAAGGAAGAATCTCATTATAATTTAACTAAGAGATTCTTCACTACATTTCATTTCGTTCAGAATGACACTTTACGTAGCCTCTTCACTTTTACTATTCAAAGCAAGAATATCCAGTATCAATTTTATCGCAGATAAAATCCTCGCGCCTTAAAACACATTGTTTTGGTCATTATTTGCGCCTTCGCGTTCAAAAATAAAATAATCTTTTTTTGGAAAGTCGCAAAGGCGCAATTTTTTTAATATTCATGCATTTTTAAGACGCAAGAATATTTCGACTTCGCTCAATATTAGATTTTCAGCAGGAAATATGATGTATTTTTTCACAAACTTTATTGGTATCTATGAAAAATCTGCAAAATCTCCTAAATCTGCGAGAGATTTAATCACCCAATCAATCCCTTCACATTTTTTGAAAACACCTCAATCCCTTTATTCATCTCTTCAAAATTAAGATCTCCAAATCCCAGACGCATCGCTGTAAGACCTTTATTCTGATACAGTAACGTTTTAGGAATGAAAAGATTGTCTTTTGCACAGTTTCGGCTCAGCTGCATCAGATTCAAGGGAATATTCCATTCCAGCCATATAGCGAGCCCTCCTGAAGGTTTCTGAAAAGTAATAAAATCACCCAAATTCTCTTCTAACAACAAAGAAAAATAATCACGCCTTTCCTGATATACCTTTAAAGATTTTTTCAGATAACGGTTGATTTCTCCCTCTGCAATCATTTCTCCTAATGCCCTTTCCATCAGAATATCTCCCTGACGGTCAATAATTCCCAGATATTTACGCATTTCTGTCATCAGATTCTCAGGAGCCACAATAAATCCTGTCCTGAATCCCGGAGCCAGAGATTTTCCGAAAGAACCGATATAGATCACCATTCCGTTGGTATCAGCACTGGCAAGGGGAAGAATAGGGCTTTTATCGTAGTGAAATTCATAATCATAATCGTCTTCCAGAATAATAAATCCGTATTCATTGGCAAGTTCCAGAAGCTCGAAACGTCTTTGAGCGCTCAATGCAACCGTAGTAGGATAGTGATGATGCGGCGTAAGATAAAGCATCCTTATTTTCTGCTTTTTACAGGCTTCACGAACGCTTTCTACTATAATTCCTTCTTCATCAATCGGAATCGAAACAATATCAACACCAGCTTTCACAAAGATCATATTGACTGAAAAATAGCTCAAAGCTCCCACCAATACGATATCACCTTTGGAAAGAAGGATCTCGGAAACAATATAAATACTCATTTCCGTACTTCGGGTGATCAGCAGATTATTCTTGGAAATAGGAAGCCCCCGGGAAAGATTCAGGTATTGGGATAAATGTTCTTTAAAAAATTCACTTCCGTCATGATTATAATGTCCAAAAGCTTTCTGGCTGGATTTGCGTTTCAGGATAGAACTGTAAAACCGGGAATGCTGTCCGATTTGCGTTAAGCGGATATCCGGTACCCCATCATTAAAGACATATTTACAATTGGAATACTCAAAAGGATTATCTAAAATATTGGATGTTTTAAATGAAAAACCAGTCGAAACTGGATAATTCTGAAGGTTATTTTGCTTAAAATCATTCAATTTAACAGGTTTTTCCTGATCTTTTCCAATAACAAAAGTTCCTTTGTTGGGAAAACTCTCCGTCCAGCCCTGGGCTGATAATTCATCATATACTGCAACGGCCGTATTTCTATGGATCTCCAGCATTTCACTGAACGTTCTTGTCCCCGGCAGCTTCGTTCCAAAAGGAAGAAACCCTCTCTGAATCGCATTGATCAGCTGATTGGCAATTTGCAGATAGATAGAAGTCTCTGATTTTCTATCAATTTTTATAAAACTTTCGTAGGGAATCTTAACCGGACTATCCATAATATCAAAACTGGCACCATACAACCATCCGGCAATATACTACTTTTGACATCAAAATAAAAATCTATGGAATTTCATCATCTGTTAAAAAAAATTGTACAGGAAGGAAGTATCCACGCCAAATGGCTGAACACGCTTTCTTTTATGGAAAATGCCGGTGCAAGAAAAATATCAAAATGTGAACATCCAACCCTGGTTTCTCAGATCCAGCTGAAACATGCTGCAGAAGAACACCGTCATGCTTATTATTTAAAAAAACAAATTGGCAAAATAAACCCTGAGCTTTGCAAAACCTACGAAAGCACAGAACTTCTGGCGCCTATCGCCACAAGCCAATATCTTCACTCATTAGATATCAAAGCTTGCCGATATCTTCAGAAAGCTTTCCAACTTAATAAAACAGATATTAAATATGCTGCCTATCTTTTCGTAACCTATGCTATTGAAGTCCGTGCAGATGAACTTTACCCTGTTTATCAACAGGCACTTACCGAAGCTTCTTCTAAAATTATGGTAAAATCCATTATCCTTGAAGAAGAAGGACATCTGGAAGAAATGATTCATCAGCTCAATGAATTCTCACCAGACTGGAAGCACCATGCAGATCATATTCTGGACATAGAAAAAGAACTGCATAAAGAGTGGATTAATGCGATTACAGAAGAAGTAGCTCAATTAAATTATGCTTAGCAATACTTCCCGTTTTCAGGAATACCTTGATAAACGAAAAGAGAAGGGAACCTTAAGAAGTTTAAGGCTTCAATCCGATGGAATTGATTTTTATTCCAATGATTATCTGGGGTTTGCAAAAAGTAAAGACCTTCAGCAATTACTGTTGCAAAAGATTACAGATCATCCTCAACTACTTTCCGGAAGTACAGGTTCAAGATTGATTAGCGGGAACAGTGATATGGCGGTTTCCGTGGAAAATTATATTGCGCAGAAACATCATTTTGAGTCCGCATTACTTTTTCCATCCGGATATAATGCAAATCTGGCTTTGTTTTCTACGCTTCCCAACCGCCATGATACTGTGATGGTGGACGAACAGATCCATCGTTCAGTACATGATGGCTGCAAACTATCCAATGCTAAAAAACTGAAATTCAAACACAATGATATCGAAGATCTTGAAAATATTTTAAAAAGACAGAAAGGACATTGTTATATCGCGATAGAAAGTCTTTATTCGATGGAAGGAGATTTTGCTCCTGTTCAGGACATCGCTGTGCTTGCCAGTCAATACAAAGCCTCTCTGATTGTAGATGAAGCCCATGCATTTGGGGTTTTTGGATATGGATTGATTGAAAAATACCGCTTACATAATCATGTTTCGGCAGCGGTTATCACTTACGGTAAAGCTCTTGGAAGCCATGGAGCAGCCATTCTTTGTAATGAAACAGTGAAATCTTACCTGATCAATTTTGCAAGTCCATTCATTTATACAACATCAGCACAGGATTTTCAATGGATGAGCATCAAAACAGGATATGAATTTTTAGATCAAAATCATGAACTGGCTGAAAAACTTAAGAATAACATCAAAGTTTTCCGAAGCAGAAAATTACAGTCTCCATCGGCAGAAACAAGTCCGGTTCAGGCTATTGTGATCCCGGACAATCAAAGACTGAAAGAATTACAGGATATTTTATCTGAAGAAGGGTTTTTGACCTATGCTATATACAGTCCAACGGTAAAAGAAGGAAGCGAACGCTTGAGGATATGCCTTCACAGCTTTAATACAGAAGAAGAAATTATAAAACTGACAGGAATTATTAAAGAATTTATTTAAAACTTTCAACAGCCGAATCACGAATCCCGAACCCCGCATCACGAAAGACATGAAACTATTTATAACAGGAATAGGAACCGAAATAGGAAAAACAGTATGTTCAGCTGTTTTGGTTCAGCATTTTAAAACAGAATACTGGAAACCCATACAATCAGGCGATCTGCATTATACTGACAGCCATAAAATTGAAGCATGGACAGACACCAGCTTTTGCCATCCGGAAACTTACCGTTTAAAGCTGGCAGCATCACCACATCAATCAGCAAGAGAAGAAAATATCACCATCAATCTGAATGATTTTCAACTCCCAAAAACAGCAAATCCACTCATTGTAGAAGGAGCCGGAGGTCTTATGGTACCCATTTCAGACACTACATTTATGATTGATCTGATTGAGGAATTAAACATTCCTGCAGCGCTGGTTGTAAGAAACTACCTGGGCTGTATCAACCATAGCCTGCTTTCAATCTTAGCCTTACAACAGAGAGAAATTCAGCTGGAATATTTAATTCTTAACGGAGATTTTCCGGAAGATACAGAAAGAGTGATCTGCAGTTTTATCGAAAACGAAACAAAAATTATAAAGATTCCGGAAATCATGAATACAGATAAGGAATCTATACACCTTGCTGCAAAGCAATTAACAATAACAAAAATAGGATAATGGATACAAAAACAACATTGAGAAACAACTGGACTAAAGAAGAAATTGAGGAAATTTACCATTTACCTCTGATGGAACTGATCTATAAAGCAGCCACCGTACACCGCGAATGGCATGATCCTTCTGAAGTGCAGATTTCCACATTATTATCTATCAAAACCGGCGGATGCCCCGAAGACTGTTCCTACTGTGGACAGGCAGCCCGTTATCACACCAACATCAAAGTACAGGCTTTATTACCTACAGAAACCGTAATTGCCCATGCACAGAAAGCAAAAGATTCCGGATCTTCAAGATTCTGTATGGCAGCAGCATGGCGTGAAGTTCGTAATAACCGTGATTTTGACCGGGTGATTGATATGGTAAAAGGAGTAAACGAACTTGGCCTTGAAGTTTGCTGTACATTGGGTATGCTTACCGAAGAACAGGCCATCAGGCTTCAGGAAGCCGGATTGTACGCTTACAATCACAACCTTGATACTTCTGAACAGTATTATGAAGAGATCATCTCTACCAGAACTTTCGACAACAGGATCAACACAATAAATAACGTAAGAAAAGCAGGAATCACAGTATGCTCCGGAGGAATCATCGGACTAGGCGAAACTCACAGAGACAGAATTTCAATGCTTTTAACGTTAGCAACAATGCCAAAGCATCCGGAATCCGTTCCAATTAATGCATTAGCAAGGGTAGCAGGAACTCCGTTAGCAGATAATGAAAAAGTAGATACCTGGGAAATGGTAAGAATGATTGCCACAGCAAGAATCGTAATGCCATCTTCCATGGTGAGATTAAGCGCAGGCCGTATAGAAATGACTGAAACAGAACAGGCATGGTGCTTTATGGCAGGAGCCAATTCCATTTTCACGGGAGAAAGAGAAACCTTATTGGTAACACCTAATCCGGGAGTTTCTGAAGATATGCAGATGCTTCAGACCTTAGGATTGAGACCTATGATGAAAAAAGAAACATGCTGTTAGTAAATTATAAACGATAAATAATGAGTGATGAGCTGGATTATTGGTATTATAGAGCTTATTATAAAACTGGTTTTTGAACTTTTATAAACTGCTCTATAAGTTGGAAAACGCAAAGGCGCAAAAGCTTTTGTAGTAAGTAATACTTTAAGACGCAAGGATTTTATCTACGATAAAATTTAACATTGCAAATTTTTATTCTATTGCAGATTGTGTAAATTAAACAGATGATATAAAAAATCCACGGGAAAATTATAACACATTCCTTGCTGAAAATCTTTGATTTTCTTGCGCCTTAAAATATTCGCAATCTATGACAAAACTTTGCGCCTTTGCGATCAATCCAACATTTCAATATATTCAACTAAATTATTGTTAAATCCATCTCCATCACTCATTTCTATTTTTTACATCAAAATATGAATACAATAACAAAAGAAATCAGCCTTCAAAAAAGAGACAAAATGGTCAACTGGCATCCGTACACCCAGATGAAAACAGCTGATGATGCCATTCCTATTGTAAAAGGAAAAGGAATTTATCTTTATGATACCGAAGGAAAAAAATATCTGGATGTCGTTTCTTCATGGTGGGTAACTCTACATGGACATTCTCATCCATATATTGCCCAACGTGTTTTTGAACAGTTAAATACTTTAGAGCAGGTTATTTTTGCAGGATTTACCCATGAGCCGGCAGTACAGCTTTCAGAAAATCTGCTGAAACTTCTGCCTGATAGCCAGGAAAAAGTCTTTTATTCGGATAATGGCTCTACCGCAGTAGAAGTTGCTTTGAAAATGTGTATTCAATATGCATACAATAAAGAGAAAAAGAAAACAAAGATTTTAGCTTTTAAAAATGCCTATCACGGAGATACCTTTGGAGCCATGTCTGTAAGCGGAAAAAGCTTCTGGACAAGACCTTTTGAAAG
Source organism: Chryseobacterium sp. DZ-32 (assembly GCF_059587025.1). Lineage (NCBI taxonomy): Bacteria > Pseudomonadati > Bacteroidota > Flavobacteriia > Flavobacteriales > Weeksellaceae > Chryseobacterium > Chryseobacterium sp. DZ-32. Next base: position 75,066 of record NZ_JCAIOM010000010.1, on the reverse strand, counting down.
CATGCTGTTTGAAGTTGTCTTTATTGATACACCTACTGCAGAAAATCTGGAAAATCTGCAGCAACAGATTAAAGAACTGGCCGGTGAAGTCGCTTGTTTTATCTATGAGCCATTAGTTCAGGGGGCTGCCGGAATGCTTATGTATAAAGCTGAAGACCTAAGCCAGCTGATGAATTTCTGCAGGGAAGAAGGTATTCTCATGATCCAGGATGAAGTTTTTACAGGGTTTGGAAGAACAGGTAAACTTTTCGCAGCAGATTATCTTACGGAAAAGCCGGATATCATGTGTTTTTCAAAAGGATTGACAGGAGGAACCATGCCCATGGGAATCACTACCTGTTCCAATGACATCTATGATGCTTTCCTTTCTGAAGACCGTTATAAAACCTTATTTCACGGGCATTCGTTTACAGCCAATCCTTTAGCCTGTACAGCGGCTCTTGCCAGTATGGAATTACTATTGACAAATGAAACTCAAATGAATATCAACCGCATCACTCATCAACATTCAGAGTTTGTGAAAGTACTTGCTTTACATCCTCGTGTAGAAAAGGTTCGTCAGATCGGAACTATTTTAGCGTTCGATTTCAAAACCGGGAATGATACTTCTTATTTCAATGAAATAGGGAAGAAGCTTTACAATGAATTCTTACAGAGAGGGATTATCATGAGGCCGTTGGGAAATGTAATATACCTGGTTCCGCCATATTGCATTACATCAGAAGAATTGGATTTTGTTTATCAGAATATTACGGAGGTGCTGGATCAGTTTAGAGAATAAGCGATCCCTTCCGGTAATAATTATTTTTAATTTTTTTAATATACCTTATAGGTTTTCACAACCTATAAGGTTTTTATGTTGAAGGTAAGCACCTGTATTTTTTTAAATTTCCTGTTCTGCTTTCTTCAAAATAGTTATCAATTCTTTTAATTCATCTTTATTGAATTCCTGTAAGTTCTGATTAAAATGATTGCCCGGAATTTTTATATAATTCACCCACGAAGAAAGTTTTTCACGGTAAACACTTCCGAATTCAATATTACTCATCGTTACAAACTTATATCTGGTTTCCTGGCCAGCCTTTTCGTTTTCTCTCTGTTCTACCGTCTGAAGAGCCTGAATCAGTTTTCCCAATTCATTTTTGTCAATAGTGAGTGTCTTTTTGGAGATTTCATCAAAGGTTTCATATTCATACATAATTCCAAGAAAAGTATCCGAAGAATTTTCGGAAATATCTTTCGTTACAATTTTTTGAATATTCAGGTTTTTAAACTTACCTAAATTGATGATTTTCTTTTCAATTAATGTTCCTTTTCTTGAATTGACAGTTAGGCCGCGGGGTGTTGTGTTGGATCTTTGAATCGTTGGTGGTGGCGCTATCTGCGCAGTTACCCATGTGCCTATTGTGCAGGAGATCAAAATAATGATTCTTTTCATTTGTAAAAATTGTTATTAGTTTTTAAATTATAAATCTACTACTTCTTAATAAGTTTTTTTGTGAAAATTTTCCCGTTTTTAAAAAATGTTTTTGCAAAATACACTCCTTTAGGCAGTTCAGAAATATCGGAATTATTTTCTTTTATAGTTTTCAGTAATTTTCCATCAAAAGAATAGATTTCTATTTTATTAATTTTTTCTTTTGACTGATAAACTATATCTTTTTTCACGGGGTTTTCAAAAGTGATGTCAGTATTGTTTTTTAGAGTTTCTGCTGTTGATAATACAGCTGTACTGGTTAAAAGATATTTAACGATCTCTGTTGTTGGCCCATCTCCATAAACAATTATATTATTATCAAAAACTTTGATTGCGTGAATCATGTGATAGAGTAAGCTGGAATCATTTTCTATATATTCTCCAAATACCGTATCAATAGTTCCATTTTGATTAAGTTTAGCGATATAATAAGCAGGTGCATTGTTTAAATCAGCATAACCTGCAATATAATAAGAATTATTTTTTTCATAGATATCCCAAAATTCAAGACCCAGAGCACCATTATAGTTGAATGTGGTATCTGGCGTTCCATCTGCATTCAGCCTTCCTATGGTCGCAGGGCTTGTTGATGCAAGTTGTGCATATATAATTCTATTCCCCGAATCTACCTTTATAACATTCACATTCACTCCATTAAATATGGCCACTCCATTGTTTCCAAAACCTGTCATAAGCTGTCCATCAGAAGTATACTTTTTTATAGTATTATGTTCTAAAAAAATAATATTAGATTGATTATCTAAAATAATGCGGGGAATTCCATTTGTTAACAGCTCTCCATTATTAAAGCTGTTATCTGATGTACCATCAGAATTTAATCTAAATGTATGGGTGTACCCGTCAAAAAATCCATTGGTATCCACACCGGTTCCTGAAACAATAATTTTGCTTCCTTGTTCTATGAGGTTGTTTTTTATATTGAAATTGTCCTGATAGAAATTGGCTAATGCTTTTACTCCTCCATTTGAAAACGAAGAATCTAATTGTCCATTGGAAAGTAATCGAACAACATCTAAATAATTAATACTATTTACAGAATCATATCGCCTTAACAGTAAGGTTAATTTATCATTATTATGCCTTATAAATCCAACCAGAGCGTCTGAGGTATAATTCAATGCAACTTTACCATTAGTTCCAAAAGCCACATCCAAAGAGCCATTGTAACTTGTCGCTTTAGAGATAATTAATTGATTCGTATTGGAGTCAAAGGATTGATAAAATACGGCATTGGTTGTTTCTGTCAGCTCTCCCAGATAAGAGCTTCCTGTCGGAAGATTATAAATTCCGTTCGTAGCAAACGAGGGATCTTTAGAAATAATTTGAGCAAAAAAAGTTTGTGCTACGAAAGTAAGCACAAATAATAATTTTTTTTTCATTGGTTTGTTTTTTTATAAAAATTTGAGGTTATATTATGTAACCCCTACATAAATCTATTTTTAGGTAGTGTTTCCAAATGTAGTATAAAATTTTAGAAAAGGAAAGAAATACCTACAGGCATCGAAAACCTTCGATGAATTTATCCAAAATGATTTTAACCCAATCCACTTCCCCATGAATGCAATTCCAAAAGAATAGGGCCCAGCTTCCGGCCTTTTTCAGTCAGTTTATAATAGACTTCCGGTGGGAAATTATAAACTTCAATCCTTTCAATAATAAGATCTTCTTCCAGCTGTTTCAATTGCTCTGACAGTACTTTCTTGGAAACACGGGGCATAGTACGCCAAAGTTCCGCAAAGCGGACCTGGTCATCTTCAAAAAGATTGTGCAGGATCAATGGTTTCCATTTCCCTGAAAGAATATCCAGACTTCGTCTTAATCCACAGTTTTTAAATTCCTCAAAATTCATAAGTCAATTGAATATTTATGGTTAACTTTTTGGTAACCTTCGATTGTTTTGCTGTTATTAGGTAATACATTTGTCAAACAAAAATACCCAAAATGAAATTACAATTATGGCGCAATGCGACATTACTGCTTAATATTGACGGAATTTCTATCCTGATAGATCCGATGCTCGGCGACAAAGGTTTCAGAGGAAAAATGCCCATGACAGACAGTGAATTATTAAATCCTCTTGTAGACCTGCCTTTTGATAAAGAAGAATTAAAGAAAAAGCTGGAAAGAGTAGACGCAGTTGCTGTTACCCACCTTCATCCTGATCATTGGGATGATGCTGCTATTGAACTCCTGGACAAGAATATTCCGGTCATCTGTTCCGATGTTATTTCAGGACAGATTGCAGAACAAGGCTTCACCAATATCATCGTTCTGAAGGATCAGCTTCAATGGAATACTATTGAAATATCCAAAACCAAAGGCCGGCACGGAACCGGAGAAATCGGAGAGAAAATGGGAATCGTGAATGGTTTTGTTTTTAAAAAAGACAATAAATCCGTATACATCGCAGGAGACACGATCTGGTATGATGAAATTGCTGCAGAAATTGACAAACATCAGCCACAGCACATCATTGTAGCGGGTGGAGCTGCTACTTTTTCCGTAGGAGATCCTATTATTATGACCAGTGAAGATATCGTAAAAGTATGTGAATCTGCTCCGGAATCCACTGTTTGGGTAACGCATCTGGAAACCCTAAGCCACTGCAGGGAAGACAGAAAATTTATTCAGAAAAAGATCCATGAAAACGGAATAGCGGGAAGATGCTTTATACTTGATGATGGTGAAGAGGTAAGCCTGAAATATCTATGAAATAAATACGTTTTATGGCTTATTTTTTGAATATTCCTTGATAAATAATTGGTATGCTGTCAGTTTTTCTCTTAAATCTTGATTGGAAAGAATTATTATTGGGACATGAAGAATGGTCTTTTCTTTTAGAGATCATTCTTCGTACCATGATTATGTTTCTGGCTATTATCATCGGACTTAGAATTTTAGGAAAAAGAGGGGTAAAACAGCTCTCAATCTTTGAATTGGTAGTCATTATTGGCCTGGGATCGGCAGCAGGAGATCCTATGTTTAATAAAGATGTTGGAATTATTTCGTCCCTTATTGTTTTTATTGTTATTATTCTCCTGTATTCTATTGTGACGCATTTTATCGGAAAAAGTAAAAGTTTTGAAAATCTGGTGGAAGGAAAATCCATCTGCCTCGTAGAAAATGGCGAATTTTCAATTAAAAACTTTCAAAAAGAAAACCTTGGGAGTGACGAATTCTTTGCAGAACTGAGACTAAAGGGAATTTCGCAACTTGGCCAAATTGAAATGGCTATAGAAGAAATATCAGGAGAAATCAGTGTATTTTTTTTAGAAGATGAATTTGTAAGGTATGGACTTCCTATTATGCCAGGCTCATTACATAATCCGTTACGATATATTCGTGAGGAAAGACATTACTCTTGTATATTCTGTGGGTATACTGAACATAAAAGAGAGGGTAATGCCGGACGCTGCCCGAAATGCCAAAAAGAAGAATGGGTAGCATCCAGCAATAAAAGACGTGTCACCTGACCTTTGACTATCCTAATCCTCAACATACTTATTTCTCGCTGCTTTCAATCCAAAATACAGCATCAGTATTACCGCACAGCTTAACAAATAGAATGAACTGTTCCAGGAAATATCCCAATCATGCAGTTTTCCAAACAACGGAGGCCCGAATGCAGCAATCAGATAACCTACAGACTGTGCCATTCCTGATATTTTAACTGCATTGCTGCTGTTTTTCGTTCTCGTGGAAAAAAACAGGATCGACAGGCTGAAAGACAATCCATTAGATATTCCGATAATCACAGCATTCACATAAATCCACTGAGATTTCAGAAAAACAAACATCAGTGTACTGCTGAACATCAGTGTACATATGAAAAGGATCATAAGTCTCTGATCTTTCATTTTACTGGCAATAATCGGACAACAGAATGTCACAGGAATCATCGTAATCTGAATAACAAAAAATACCCAGCCCGAACTTTCTCCCTGCATATGAAAATCAGCAAGAAAGGAGGGAAGCCATGCTACCAGGCAATAATAAAATAAAGACTGCAGTCCCATAAAAATACTGATATTCCATGCCTGGGCAGATTTGAACATATTAAAATCTGAAGTACTGAGCGCTGTTTTAGGTGGTGCCGGATTTCTTTTGTTAAATATAAATTCCAATGATAAAACAAGAAAAGCCAATGCGGCAATCACCAGCCATATTCCCAGAGAGCCTTTCCATCCAAAACCTGTCAGTTCTCCTATTTTCACGCTGAATCCGGAAGCTAAAGCTGCTGTAAGATTCATCGATACAGCAAAAATTCCTGTCATAAGACCTATCTGCTTCGGAAAATTATTCTTAACATATCCCGGAGTGACTACATTTCCAATGCATATTCCTAAACCAATGAATAGAGATCCTAAAAACAAAAGCCATAGAGATCCGGTGATTCGCAAAAATAATCCGAAGCTTAAAATAATCAGGGAATACATCAGAAGCTTGCTGATTCCAAACTTATTGGAAAATCTGCTCACCAGTACAGAACAGGCGGCAAACATAAACAGGGGAATAGAAGTAAGCAGACTCACCTGAAAATTATTCAGTTTCAAAGCCTCCCTTACTTCTCCAAGTACAGGAGCAACCGCCACAATCGGTGAACGGAGATTGCTGGAAATAAGTATAACTACCAGAACATTAATGATTAATAAAACATACGAAGCATTCTTTTTTACTTCATTCTTCATCATAATAAAAACTTTTGTACAAAATTAGCACAGTAATTTTGTTTAATTTTGCCAAAGTTTTAACCTAAAACGACATGAATGCTAATGACAGTATAAAAATAGATGAACTGAAAAAGCCTTATTTTGTATGGTTTGAAGAAAACTGGGTGCATGATAATGTTCTGCATCACCATCAGAAAGGGCAGCTCGTGTATGTAGAAAGTGGTTTCCAGTATATTACTATCGAAGAAAAAATCTATCTCCTCCCTCAAAATCATGCCGTATGGATCCCACCAAATGCAGTCCATAAAACCAATTCCCATTCTGAAAAGATCAAACTGATGATCATGTTTGCGGAGATCAGTATCCAAGAATCTTTTTATCAAGAAGTGAAGGTATTTTCTGTTCCTCCGGTTTTAAAGGAAATGATAAAATATGCAGAGAAATGGTCTAAGATGATGACTCCAGATCATCATGAAAGCCTGTTTCTGAAAGCATTGTTCAACGAACTTCCACGGTTTGTAGAACATTCCCTGACTCTTCATATCAGTCTTCCTAAAGATAAACGCCTTGCTAAAGTCATAGAACATCTCCACAGTCATTACCGAAATGAGATCAAAATGGAAGACCTGAGTGATACAGCGCTTTTATCTTTCCGTACTCTGGAGCGTATTTTCAAAAAAGAAACAGGTCTTACTTTAAGCAAATATCAGCAAATGCTTCGTATCATCAAAAGTCTGGAATATTTGAGCTCCGGGAGTCTTACGGTTTCAGAGACGGCTTATGAAGTAGGATACAAGAGTGTTCAGGCTTATACCAGAAGTTTTCAGTCTGTGATGAAGTTCAGGCCGACTGATTTTATTAAAACCATTCAATAGGTTTTAAACCTGTATAAAGACAGTTTAAATTTGTCAAAAAGAAGAGTTATTAACATTATAAAACTCATCCTATTCCCTTAAACAAAAGCAATTAGCAGGATCGAAAAATAAAATATTTCACATTTTCACCATTTTTCCACTTCAATAGTCAATATTCAATTATGATATTATTGAAAATAAAAAGGTCTCCACGAATGGAGACCTTAAAAAAACACAAATGATGAAAAAAAATTATTTCGATTCACAAATATAAACAAAAATCATGTTATGCAAAACATCATAAGCTTATTTTTTTTAAAAATTATGGATTTTATCAAAAAATAATTATTTCCTAAATCTTTCCTAATTTCTTTGAGATTCCGAAATTAGTAACACAAAAACCTATGCTAATAAATATAATTCGCCATCTGAAGAATTGTACACACGATTTTTAACCAAAATGAAGAAATACCAAAAAGTGAATTATTGTCAAAATATGTCTTATCTCGGCTAGTATTCAAACAGTTGTTTAACTATTTATATGATCCTGCGCATAAATTCTGTACGTTTTTTATGCTACTTTGCTTAAAAATCTAATATGATTCCAAAAATACTTAAGGGTGTTCCTGCACAAAAATCAGGAGGCTTTCATGACACGGAAAGCAGAAAAGTATTTGACCAGGCTCTGATTCCGGAAAAATTTGAAATATTAAAAAAAAGATTTTTTTCAGTTAATCAATGGGAAAGTTACAGCGGGAAAGCATTTGCAGCATTTAAACTGCATAATTTTAATGGTGATCCTGTCGACCGCGAACCTCTGATAGGAGATTTTATCCGGATTGATATTCCTGGCCCGGGAGAAGCAGAGGCAAAAGGATATGATTGGGTAAAAATAACAGATATCTGTTTCTATGAGGATAGTTTTTCAGAGAGCCTATCCATAACATGCGAACCTTCAGTAAATCCTCAAAATAAGAAAAGCGGTCACATTGCTCATTTTTATAGTTCTGCAGCCAGCTCAACCTTCATAATATCCAGAAGTACCGATTATCTACAAGCAGCTGTATACGGCCGAAATGAAAGACCTAACCGAAATGCTAAGTTTCTGGATGTCATCAGAAATTTCGCGATTGCTATAGGGGGAATGATGGGAATTGCAAAAATACAGTGGAAGCAGCTTACTGATAGTTTTCTGGATTTTGATTAAATGGCTGTACCTTTTTTGACTTAGATCAAAGTTTTGTGTTGATTGTTCGGAGACCTTTGCACCCGAATATTTTAAACAAAATTTATGAGTACAACATTAGAAAAGGGACCAACTATTACTTTCTATCAGGCGATTGTTCCTATTATCATTTCGGTATTTGGAGTGTATCTTACCATAGGAATTGCTTTGGGAGTAATTCCCGGATTTGTTCAGAACACTTTAGGTTTTGACAGTATTATTGTAGGTCTTGTCATCGGACTGCAGTCATTGTCTACACTTTTAACCCGAGCCTATTCCGGAAAAATTACAGATACCAGAGGTGCCAAGCAAAGTAAAATGTCGGGAGTAATATTAGCCATTGCTGCCGGGATCTTTTATATAATGGCTGTATTATTTCAGGCGCATCCTTTCCTGGCCCTTTCCTTCCTTTTGATAGCAAGAATTATTCATGGGATTGGCGAAAGTTTCCTGGTTACCGGTGCATTAACCTGGGGAATAGGCCTCGCAGGCCATTCCAGCTCAGGCAAAGTAATGACGTGGAATGGTATCGCGATGTATGCAGGAATTGCAATCGGAGCTCCCATTAGCATCTGGTTAAGTAAAGAATACAATATCCTGCCTGCTTTTCTTCTTATTGCCTTACTTCCGCTGGTAAGCTGGCTTTCTACAGCAAAACTTCCTTCTGTGGCCGTGGATAAAGATCATGTACGAACTCCTTTCTACAAAGTAATTGGTGCCATATCCGGTCAGGGACTCAGCCTTGCTTTTTCATCAATGGCATTTGGATGTATTGCTTCTTTTATTGCCTTGTTTTTCTCCCAAAAAAACTGGGGTGATGCTTCACTGTCCTTTATGGTTTTTGGAGCATGTTATGTGCTGACCAGAATTTTCTTTGCTTCTTTTCCGGATAAATACGGTGGTTTTACAATAGCCTTAATCTCTCTGATTATCGAAGTGGCCGGACAAATGCTGATCTGGACCTCTGCATCCAAAACATTGGCCATTATCGGGTGTGGGATGACAGGTGCCGGATTTTCACTGGTTTTTCCAGCTTTGGGAGTTCTTGCCATTCAAAAAGTAAAACCGCAGATGAGAGGAACAGCATTAGGAGCCTATGTAGCATTTGTTGACCTTTCATTAGGTCTCGCAGGCCCCATTGCAGGATTAATTGCAGGCTGGTTTGATTACCAGACCGTTTATCTCTTCGGAGGCATCAGCTGTATAGTGTCTATCATTATTTTACTGTTTAATAAAAAATAAAAAATGGAAAATTCTATAATAATTCAGGCAGAAAAAACGAAAAAAATCCGTTCTGCATTTATCGTTAAAAACAAGCAATATCTTACGCCGCATCTTATCCGTGTAATATTTGATATTGATGATAGCCAGGCTGAATTGCTGTCTCATGTACGCTCCGGTTCTAATAATAAAATTTTTATCCCGGCTGAAGAGGGAAGTACTCCTCTTGTCAGAACCTACACCAACAGGAAGATTGATCTGGAAAACCGGGAATTAAGCATTGATTTTGTCGCCCATGGTGACAACGGACCAGCTTCTGCCTGGGCATTAAAAGCCAATCCTGGTAATGTATTGGAAGTAGGGATGAAAGAAAGTAACAGACCTTTAATTCCTGATGCGGATTTTTACCTGATTGTGGGAGATGCAACCGCACTGCCTGTTATTTGCGCCATCGCAGAACAGTTTCCATCCTATGTAAGAGCAAAAATAATATTGGAAGTGGCAGGTAAAGAGGATGAGCTTATGCTTTGTTCTGCAGCAGATATTTCAGTTGAATGGCTGTACAATCCTCATCCCGAGCAGGGAAGCAGGCTTGCCGAAGTGGTGAAATCTGTTCAGTTTCCATCAGGTGTATTGAAAGAATATGTTTACATCGCTGCAGAATATACTACTGTACATGAGCTTCGCACCTATTTTAAAACAAACCTGAAATGGGACACCCATGCCCTATACGCCTGTTCCTATTGGAGAGCAGGGCAACCGGAAGGAAAAACTGCTGAAAGCACTTAAGAAGCAGGAACAGCAATAAGTTTTTAACATATTTATTGCTACATTTGCGGTGACTGATTTAAATAAATGGAAGACGTATTAGTTTCATATATTAAAAGCAAAATATCAATAACAGATGAAGAATTGAAAGTTATTCTTTCTTATTTCAAACCTGTCAAATTAAAAAAGAACGAGCTTCTCGTTACCAATGTTCATTCTCCCAAAAAAACATTCTTTGTTGTAAAAGGCTGTTTACGGATATTTTACATTAATAAGGAAGGGCAGGATTCTACAAGATATTTTGCTTTTGAAAATCAGTTCGCTACAGCGCTTCATACCTTTATTACTTCAGAACCTTCTGATGAACTTCTTCAGGCAGTAGAAGATTCGGAGGTCTATTATATTACCCATCAGGATTTTTATCATTTATTGGACATTATCCCTCAGTGGGAAAAATTTTACAGAATTTATATTGAAATTGCCTGTATTGCCAACACTAAAAGGCTGATGTCTTTTATGGTGCAGGATGCTCTTGAAAAATACAAACAGTTACTGGAAGAAAATCCGATTATTGTACGCCGGCTTTCCAACAAACTGGTGGCTTCCTATCTTAATATCTCACAGGAGACACTGAGCAGACTGAAGTCAAGGCTTTGATTTTTTGTTTGATAAACCTAACATTTTTACGAAGAGTTATTAATTATTTAAACTGCTTTTAAACTGGCTAAAATTCTCAAAAAATTAATACTAAAGCCCATTCAGAAAAAATTTAAGCCCTATATTTGCACTCATGTTAAAATGGTTCTCCATATTATGTTCAATGATGTATGTGCTGGCTACCACCAATGCGGGGGAAGTACTGAAAGTGCCTATGTTTGTGGAACATTTCATGGAATACCATGGAAGCTTTTCAGAATTTGTAATGGAGCACTATGATAACCACAAAGAGGATTCAGACTGGGATACCGATCAGAAACTGCCGTTTATCAATCCACCTATCGTACTTACCGTACACGCACAGCTTCCGGAGCTTTCATTCGAAATAAAAAAACCTAAGGAAATTACTGTTTCAAAGAAAAGCAGTATTTACAAGGAAAAAGACTTTTCCAACCAATACCTTTCTCAGATTTTCCAGCCACCGCGGCTTTCTTAATCGACTTCACATTGAAAATTAATGCTTTATGTTCTTACCTAAAGCAGTGAATTTTTGTTACATATCAATTAATCCGTAATGCGTTGTATTGATGCTTAAGCCTTAACCTGAAAAGTTACAAACGCTTGTTTTGATACTTTACGTTGTGGGAGAATTTCAGCTTTTATAAAGCATTCCGGATTATCAATTAATAGTTTTTCCATGTTAAATAAAATTATTGAGTTTTCTGTAAAGAATAAACTCATCATTGCTCTGTTTACAGTGGCTCTCATCCTTTTTGGAGTCTATGAAACCACTAAACTTCCCATTGATGCCCAACCGGACATCACCAATAATCAGGTTCAGATTATTACTACTGCTCCTTCTTATGGTGCAGCAGATATAGAACGTCTTGTTACGTTTCCTATCGAACAGGCCACCAGCAATATCAGCGGAATTACAGAGCTGAGAAGTTTCTCCCGTTTCGGACTTTCATTAGTTACTGTAGTTTTTGATGATAAGACGGATGTGTATTGGGCTCGTCAACAGGTTCAGGAACGATTGCAGCTTGTTCAGGACAATATACCGGCAGGAATCGGTAAACCTGAATTAGGTCCTATTTCAACAGGATTGGGAGAGATTTTTCAGTACGTGGTACGGGCAAAAAAAGGATACGAAAATGTATATGATGAAACTGAACTGAGGACTATCCAGGACTGGGTGGTCAGAAGACAGCTTCTCGGAACCAAAGGTGTGGCGGATGTAAGCAGCTTCGGAGGCAAACTGAAACAATATGAAATTGCCATTAATCCTAATAAATTACAGGCATTTGACATCAACATCAACGATGTTTTTGCAGCGTTGGAAAAGAATAACCAGAATACCGGAGGTGCATATATTGAAAAGAAAGAAACCGTTCTGTTTATCCGCAGCGAAGGACTTCTGGGAAGTACAGAAGATATCGGAAGCATTCAGGTAGCGGAAACGAAAGAAGGAATTCCTGTGCATATTAAAGACGTAGCATCTGTGAAGATCGGTTATGCAACAAGGTATGGTGCTATGACTTATAATGACACCGGAGAGGTTTCCGGAGCAATTGTTCTGATGCTGAAAGGAGAAAATGCCAATGTCGTTATCGGAAATATCAAGCAAAGACTGGAAAAAATTCAGGAGTCCTTACCGGAAGGAGTAGTGATTGAGCCTTTCCTTGATCGCGCTAAAATGGTGAATAATACCATCAGTACTGTAAAAACAAACCTTATGGAAGGAGCTTTGATCGTTGTTTTCATTCTGGTATTATTTTTAGGAAATTTCAGAGCAGGATTACTGGTGGCTTCCGTTATTCCTTTGGCCATGCTTTTCGCCATTATCATGATGAATATTTTCGGGGTTGGAGGAAATCTGATGAGCCTTGGAGCGCTGGATTTCGGTCTTATTGTAGACGGTGCCGTTATTATTGTGGAAGCCGTGCTGCATCAGCTTGCCCATAAAAAGCATTTTGGGAAAGACAATATGCTCACCAAAAAAGAAATGGATGACCAGGTTTCAAGCTCTGCGACCAAAATGGTTAACAGTGCGGTTTTCGGTCAGATCATTATCTTAATTGTATATCTTCCGATTTTTACGCTTCAGGGAATTGAGGGCAAAATGTTTAAGCCTATGGCTCAAACCGTTGCCTTTGCATTAATCGGAGCATTTATTCTTTCCCTCACTTATATTCCGATGATGAGTTCTCTGGTATTGAGCAGAAAGAAAAAAGAAAAAGAGAACATCTCGGACCGCGTCATGGGTAAAGTGGAAACCGGACATCAGCGATTACTGATGAAAGCTCTTAAATTCAGAAAAACGATCATCATTGGCGTGTTGATTCTGTTTGCAGGTGCTGTTTTTACTCTTTCCAGAATGGGTGGAGAATTTATTCCGTCTCTGGAGGAAGGCGACTTTGCTGTTGAAATGAGAATCCTTCAGGGAAGTAATATCAATGAAACCAAGAAAGCCACCACACAGGCAGCGCATATTCTTTTAACACAGTTTCCTGAAGTAGAAAAAGTAGTCATGAAAATTGGGAGTGCAGAAATTCCTACAGAACCTATGCCGATGGATTCCGGAGATATGATCGTCGTTTTAAAACCTAAAAAGAAATGGACTTCCGCAACAACATTTCCTGAACTTTCTGACAAAATGAGCAAAGCATTAAGCGTTATTCCCGGCCTCACCACCAGTTTCCAGTTTCCGGTACAAATGCGCTTCAATGAGTTGATGACCGGAGCCAGACAGGATGTGGTTTGTAAAATCTACGGCGAAGATCTGGACAGTCTTGCCACGTATGCCAAAAAGATTGGAAGCATCATCAATACCGTAAAAGGTGCTCAGGATCTTTATATTGAACCGGTAGTAGGCGCTCCACAGGTTGTGATTGATTATAACCGTTCGGAACTTTCCCGATACAATATTTCAGTGGCGGACATCAACAGGGTAATTAATATGGCTTTTGCAGGGCAGACCGCAGGTGCTTTGTATGAAGGCGAGAAAAAGTTTGATATCGTTGTCCGCATGGATAATGAACATAAAAAAGATATTACCAGCATTCAGAATCTTTTGGTTCCAACTTCTTCAGGAGAACAGATTCCTTTGTCACAATTGGCTAAAGTAGAGCTTAAAAACAGTCCGAACCAGATCCAGAGGGAAGATACTAAAAGAAGGATTATTGTAGGTTTTAATGTGAGAGGAAGAGATGTTCAGAGTATCGTGGAAGAACTTCAGCAGAAAGCAGATAAAAACCTGAAATTATCACCGGGCTACACCATTTCTTATGGAGGAGCTTTTGAAAACTTAAATGAAGCCAAAGCAAGATTGGGAATTGCTGTTCCTATTTCGTTGGTGATGATTTTCCTGTTACTATTCTTTGCTTTCGGTTCAGTAAAACACAGTTTATTAATCTATACTGCTATTCCATTATCTGCGATAGGAGGTGTGTACTTTCTGGCGTTGAGAGGAATGCCTTTCAGCATCAGCGCCGGGGTAGGATTCATTGCTTTATTTGGAGTTGCCGTACTTAATGGAATTGTTTTAATATCAGAATTTAACCGATTGAAAAAGAACGGAATAAACAACACCAGCAGAATTGTACTGATAGGTACAAAAATCAGGCTTCGTCCGGTCTTAATGACTGCGTTTGTGGCTTCTCTGGGATTCCTTCCAATGGCCATCAGCAACGGTGCAGGAGCAGAAGTACAGAGACCTTTGGCAACGGTGGTGATCGGAGGATTGATGCTTGCCACCCTTTTAACCCTGTTTGTACTCCCGATATTATACGTCCTGTTTGAACATATTAATAAAGATAAAATGAAATTCTCAAAAAAACTCAACTATAAAAAAATGTCTGTTTTCCTGTTGTTAATATCCTTTGGAACTTATCAGGCTCAGGAAAATATTACCTATGATCAGGCTTTGGAAAAAGCATACCAGCAGAATGGTACTCTTAAAAATTCAAAATTAGTCTCAGATTATCAGGAAAAACTGAAAGCCAGTTATCTGGATATTCCCCAGACGGAAATTACCGGAGGATTTGGGCAAATTCAGGGTGAGGAAACCGATAATTCATTCGGGATCTCACAGAGGTTCAGTTTTCCTACGGTGTATTCAAAAAGAAAACAGATGCTGGATGCTGAATGGTCTGCCAGTGTCATCAGTCAGAATCTGACCAAAACACAGCTTACCAAGGAAGTGACAGACGTTTTCTACAGGATACTGGTGCTTCAGGAAAAGAAAAAAGTGCTTGAATACATCAGCCAGCTTTACAATAATTTTGCAGACAAAGCCGGATTAAGATTAAAAAAGGGAGAAGCGAATATTCTGGAGGAATCCACCGCAGAAATCCAGAAAGAACAGATCAAAGTACAGTTGAATACGTTAGAAAACGACCTGAATATTGCAAAACTTCAGCTTCAGTTATTACTTCAGTCAGAGGTTCCATACCAACCAGTTGCCGATCGTCCCACGATGAATATTGGTCTACAGATTTCAGAAGAAATGGTACAACAGCATCCTGAGCTTCAATATCTGCAGCAGCAGATCAAAGTAGGAGAGGCAGAAGTACAGCTTGAAAAAAGCAGGCTGCTTCCGGATCTTCTTATAGGATACACCAATCAAAGTATGAAAAACATCAATAATAATCGGTTCAATTCGGTTCAGATAGGAGTAGGAATACCACTATTCACCAAAGGACAGAGAGCTTTGGCAAAGGCAGCACAGGCAAAAATAGCCATCTCCGAGAATCAGTACCAGAGAAAAGAAATTGAACTTAAAAACAGATTGAAACAACAGTTGACTACCTATATGAACCAACAGCAGATCATCGAAAATTATGACCAAAAACAGCTTCCAAAATCTGAAACTATTCTAAAAACGGCTCAGAAACAGATGGAAGTGGGGGAAATAGATTATCTGGACTGGGTCATACTTGTGAATCAGGCCGTAAAAACCAAAGCAGATTATATTGATCAGCTGGAAAAGCTTAATCAAACGGGAGCCGAACTTCAATTCCTAATTTCAAAATAATATATCATGCATTTCAAGAATATACCACTATACAGCCTTGCTTTCATCCTTACTTTATCTTCATGTTCCGGTAAAAAAGAAGAAGAAAAAACGGTTTACGAAAACACCAAATTTTCCAAGAACGACAAAAACTCTGTTCATCTTACAGAAAAACAGATTCAGTCTGTAGGGTTAACAACAACCAGTATTCAGAACAGGAATATGGAAAAGCTGGTAAGGCTCAACGGAAAGGCAGAAATTGCACCATCTCATATCAGTTTGGTTTCCAGTATCATGGGTGGACATATCAAATCGATCAATGTCATTAATGGAAGTCATTTCAGCAAAGGACAAGTGCTTGCAGTAGTAGAAGACCCTCAGTTTATACAGTTACAGCAGGATTATCTGGTGACCAAAGCTCAGCTCGAAGCGGCAAGACTGAATTTCAACCGTCAGAAAGATTTGAATACAAGCAAAGCCAGCAGTGACAAAACCCTGCAGACTGCTCAGGCAGATTATTCTACTTTGAATGCTACTTTAAAAGGACTTGAGGAAAAACTGAGAATCATCGGAATTAATGCCAAAGGTCTGACTACCGGAAATATCAGAAGTAAAATCAACATTTATGCTCCTTTTACAGGTTTTGTAAGCAAAATTCTGGTGAATAACGGACAATATATCAACCCGGCAGATACTTTATTTGAGCTGATTAATCCAGCTGGATTACTTTTAGAATTAAAGGTTTTTGAAAATGATGTGAATGATGTAAAAGTGGGGCAGGAAATTCTGGTGTACAACAATCAGAATCCGGATGTGAAATCCGATGCTAAAATTGTCAGTGTAGTTCCCAGTATCGAAAACGGCGGTTCTGCAACCGCAATCGCCAGATTATCTTCTGTGAACAGGGAATTTGTAAAAGGAATGTATGTGAATGCCGAAGTCAATATCAGCGGCCGTTACACTCAGGGACTTCCCAACGAAGCGATCGTTTCTTTTGAAAACAAAAATTATGTTTTTGAAGACCTTGGAAAATCCAATTACAAAATGATTCCAGTGGTCACCGGAATTGCTGACGATCAGTTTACGGAGATTGTAAAAGCAGATGCTTTAAAGGATAAGAAAATTGTACAGAAAGGGGCTTACAGTCTTCTGATGATGCTTAAAAACAAAGCAGAATAATTAATGTGAAACCACAAAAGACACAAAAGCTTTTATTTTGAAACACTTTAGCCACTTAACTAAGCTGAAAATAATGATGTAGAAAAATTTCACATAAGCGAAAATCAAAGATTTTCAAAAACTTAGGTGTACTTATTATGTTTAAGCAAGGTTCTTATGAAAAGAAGTTAAGTGTCAAAAACTTTTGTGACTTTTGTGGTTAGAATAAAACAGACAAGAAGAAAAGATCAGTTATTCAGCTGATCTTTTTTATTTCAAACAATTAAAAAAATGACATTTGACATGTTTTCAATAATTAAAATACTATTTGACGCATAATTCATTTTAAAATAATATTTTTAAGAAGTGAATAGTTGTAAAGATTTTTAGATGAACAATAAAAAACTTTTATCAAAACTTTATGACACAAAAACCTTTGCACAATTTCCATATTCCGGTAATGGGACTGGCTTATACCATAGACAGCCCGATTCGTGTTGCCCAGTATGGAATTTCTTCCGTCATCTCTATTATTGATGATGAAATCCTGGAAAAAATGAAGAACTTTTACAACAAAAAGTTCAATCTTGACTATTTCGGAATCTCAACAAAAACAGAAGATTACAGAGCAAAAAGAGTTACCGCTTATCTGGATATGGTAGATGATATCGTGAATGAAAAATTTGAATCTTTCAAACAGGAAATCAGCAAAAACAAGGAAGCTTTGAAGGAATTCATGGCTATGCTTCCGAATACATCAGACCTCAAAAACAGCCTTCAAAATCTTATCAATCAAAAAGATAACTGGAGTTCCAATATTAAAAACTTCATTGAATCGAATTTAAAACCGGGAAGTATTGATGTCAATATCATGACGAAAGTAGATAAAGACAACTATCAGAATAATGAACAGCTTCCTGTGATGTATAATGATGCTCATGCCTCACTGCGCGGATTTGCCAAAAGCAAATTATCATCATCAATGGTTCTTTCTGCAGGGATGAATCACCGTTTGTACAGCTATATGGAGGAGTTTGAAGATTTTTTCCCGGACGAAAACGGAAACATCAAAAAGAAAATTATCCTTAAAGTAAGCGATTTCCGTTCTGCAATGATTCAGGGGAACTTTCTGGCCAAAAAAGGATTATGGGTTTCTGAATACAGAATAGAATCCGGATTGAATTGCGGAGGTCACGCTTTTGCCACTGAAGGAATGCTTCTCGGGCCTATCATGGAAGAATTCAAGCAGAAAAAAAACGATCTGATACAATCAGCCCATTCCTTAATGACAGCTGCTTTGGAACAAAAAGGAAAGCATGTAGTTTCCGAACCTTTAGAAATGAAAATTACCGTTCAGGGTGGAGTAGGAACTGCTGAAGAACACGGGTTTTTACTGGCAAATTATAATGTAGACAGCGTAGGATGGGGTTCTCCGTTTTTGTTGGTACCCGAAGCAACATCGGTAGATGCAGAAACCAGAAATTTACTTTTACGATCAAAAGAACAGGATTTCTATCTGAGTAATATTTCGCCTTTAGGAGTGCCTTTCAATACAGTAAAAGGAACATCCAATGAACGGTTAAAGTTTGAAAAAGAAGCAAAAGGTAAATATGGAAGCTCGTGTCCCAAAAAACTTCTGGCATTAAGCAAAGAATTTTCTCCGGAAGGAACCTGTACCGCTTCCAGAAAATACCAGGATATCAAACTCAAAGAACTGTACGACAATAAGGAAACCCTTACAGAAAAGGAATTTAATAAAAGAAAATCCGACATTACGAATAAAGCGTGTCTGTGTGTAGGACTTGTGAATGCTGCATACATGGAGCAGAATCTGGAAATCAAAGGGGAAAAGCAAGGCGTTGTCATATGTCCGGGACCGAATATTGCCTTTTTTGATAAGGAAGTTTCTCTTTCGGAAATGGTAAAACATATCTACGGAAACTCCAATATTCTTTCAGACAACCAACGTCCGAATATGTTTATTAATGAATTAAAAATGTATGTGGATTATCTGAGAAAGGAAATCACCGAATCCACTGCACAGATTACCCATTCGCAGACAAAAAAATGGAATGCTTTCAGGAAAAATGTTCTTGAGGGTATCGAATATTATCATGAGCTTTTTAAAGCATCATCATTCTTCAGCAACGGTTTGTCAACCATTCATCATCAGTTACAGGAATATAAACTTCAGCTTATCGCTATTGACATTCCTCAGGTTGAAAAATAACCGTATTTTTAATTGATAGATAATAAAAACAGCTTTTACATGGCTGTTTTTATTTTTTTTACTAATGAAATCACATGTATTTTTGTTAGAAGCGGCAAAGGCCTAAGAACATTTCAACTTTAATCAATGTAAGATTTTCAGAAAATGATATGTTAAGAGATTCTATAGATTTTTTGCAAAAAACATAAAAATAAGCAGTATTCAATTTTATCGAAGATAAAATTTTTGCGTCTTAAAGCAGTTAGCTTTTAAATTATTTGCGCCTTTGCGCTTTTCCAACACATTCAAGTAATCAAAAAAACTGAGGAAATATCAGCATTCCCATTTATAATAACTATGGCCGGAATGGTCATTTTGAATATTTTCCAGGCTTAATATTCCCTACCTTAGAGATCACTTAGTAAAATTATTTTTATGGAAAAAAGAAAGATCAAAAACACCGATTTAACGATTGCACCCATCAACTTCGGAGGAAACGTTTTTGGATGGACGCTGGATGAGAAACAGTCTTTTGATATACTGGACCGCTTTGCTGAAGCAGGATTCAATTTTATTGATACTGCAGATACCTATTCATGGTGGGTGAACGGAAAAGGCGGACAGTCTGAAGAGATCATCGGAAAATGGATGAAAAGCAGAACTAACCGCAATGATATCGTTCTGGCAACCAAAGTAGGTTCAGAAACAAAGGAACATGGCTATGATATCAGCAAAAAACATATTTTAAAGTCTGTAGATGAATCCTTGCAAAGACTTCAGACCGATCACATCGATCTTTATTATACCCACTTTGACGATAACATTACTCCTGTAGAAGAAACTCTTTCTGCTTATGATGAGATTATCAGGGCAGGGAAAGTACGTTATATTGCGGCTTCCAACTTATCACCGGAACGTTTGAAAGCATCATTTGAAGCTGCAGAAAAGAATAACCTTCCTAAATATGTTGCTTTACAGCCTCATTACAACCTAATGGAAAGAGATGGATTTGAGCAAAATTATGCCCCTCTGGCAGAGCAGTTTGATATAAGTGTTTTTCCTTATTGGTCTTTAGCAGCAGGTTTCTTAACCGGTAAATACCGTGATGAAGCAGATCTGGCAAAAAGTGCAAGAGGTGAGGGCGTAAGAAAATATTTAAATCCTAAAGGACTGGAAGTATTAAAAGCGCTGGATCAGGTAAGTGCAAAGCATCATACAACACAGGGGACAGTTTCTCTGGCATGGCTGTTATCCAATCCTCTGATTACAGCACCCATTGTAAGCGCTACCAGTGCTTCCCAGCTTGAAACGGTATTCAATGCACCAAAACTTGTTCTGGATCAGGAAGATATTGAGCTGCTGAATAAGGCGAGCAACTAATTTTTTCAACTTTCATTACAGATTAAAAATTAAATCCGTTCAGCAATGAACGGTTTTTTTTTGAGTAGACGATGATAACCACCCCGTCAAAAATTCTTTGAATTTTTGCCACCCTCGGGAGGAGGGGGAATTGAGGTTTCCGATTGTTATATTCTGTTGTTACTATTAATCGGAATATTCTTTCAGAAGCTGTCTGTAGCTCATTAATATTGAGGATTTTGAGATAAAACCGATAAAATCATTATTGTCACTCACTACAGGTAAATTCCAAACTCCTGTATCATCAAAGGTTTGGAGAATATCCAATGGCTTATTTTCCCGATGAAGTATGGCTGGTGGGGCTTTCATGATCTGGGTAACCGTCTGGGACGTTTCGATTTCTTTGTTAAAAAGGTAAGGTCTTATATCATCCAATGTCAGAACTCCTTTCAATTTTCTGTTTTCATCCACAACGGCGAAAATATTTTTATTACCATTCTTTACCATTTCAAACAATTCTGTAACAGAAGCATTTTCATTAATGGTCTGGGAATATTTGTCAATAAAATCTTCAGTTCTTAAGGCAAAGAGAAGGTTTTTATCATGCTTATTTGTGAAAATTTTTCCTTCATCAGCCAAGGATTTTAATTCCGGAGAAATCGGGGAGAACCATTTGGCAATGAGATAGGATATGATGGAAACAATCATGAGAGGAATAAATAAATCATATCCAAAACTTGATTCAGCTATCAGGAAAATTGCAGTAAGAGGAGCATACAAAACACCGCTCATTGCTCCTGCCATTCCTACCAAAACGAGATTGGTCACCGGAACATCTGTAAACCCTAAATGTTGGCATACCAACGCAAACAGATAGCCCAGAGTTCCGCCTGCAAAAAGAGACGGAGCAAAGTTACCGCCATTTCCACCGCTAAAAATCGTAAATGAAGTAGCAAATGCCTTTAAAAGCAATACCAGAATAAGAAATATGATAATGGTCCAGTCTCCGATCTCAAAATACCTGAAAAAACTGTTTTCAATAATGGAGTAGGTGTTTCCATTCGTAAAAGCTTTTACCGTTTCATAACCTTCCCCAAACAACGGTGGAAAAAGAACGCATAACAGGGAAAGTACGGCGCCTCCAAACATGGCTTTACGCATTCTCGAAAGCTGCAGTCCTTTTATAAAATGTTCTACTTTTTGAGAAATAATCACAAAATAACGGGCATATAATCCCGTAACAATCCCCAAAATAAGATAGTACGGAACATTTTTATAGTTGAACGGATCCCTGGTATAAAACCTGAAAAGAACATCTTCCTGAAGTAAAATTCTTGATAAAAGACTTCCGCAAACCGCAGCTACAACCAACGGAATGAAATCGGTGAAAACTACTCCGGTTAAAAGAATTTCAAAGGCAAACATAATCCCCGCAATAGGAGCATTAAATGCTGAAGCGATCCCGGCAGTTGCCCCGGCAGCCAGTAACAACGTACGTTCTTTATAACTTAACCTGTAGGTTTGTGCATAGTTGGAACCGATAGCAGCTCCGGTAACGGCAATAGGGCTTTCCAATCCTGCAGAACCTCCCAATCCTACGGTAACAGCACTTTGTATCACCTGAGAATACATTTTAACGGAGGCCACAATACTGGAATTCTGTGCAATTTCGTATAAAATAGCCCCGATTCCTTTACGATCCTGACCTTTAAACAAGGTAAGAACAATCATCGTTGTCAGAACGATTCCTAAAAAAGGAAAAACAATATAGAATAAAATCTGATATTCAAAATGAACTTTATTGGTAATAAAATAATGAATATTGTGCACCAGTGTTTTCAGGATAACTCCCGCAAGACCAGCCGTGCAGCCTACCAGAATTCCGGAAAGAACAAGAAACTGATTTCTGCTCAGCCTGTTGTTCAGCCAATGCAGGATAAGCTCATAACTTCGTGCTTTTTCCAGTCCGTATTTCTGGAAATCTCTTTTAAATTTAAGGAAACTGAGGTACTTTTTTTTGTTGTGAATTTTCACCGTCGAAATATTTTACACTATCATCAGATTGATACAGTTCTGTAAATTTATGAAATATATCACAAAAAATATAGTAATGAGCCTTTTTCAAACTATAGCGATGACTGTTTATTTCTATTAATCTTCCCTTATATCTTTCGTTTTTCCTGAAAAAATAAGCCCAACAGCCAATGCTCCAATGATTCCTGCACCTGCCAAGATCAAAGGTTTTTTAGAAACAGATAATAGTGTTTTCCCATCAATTCCCATATTTCCTGAGGAAGATTGGCGGACATTTCCACCTGTATTTTCTGTCTTATTGGCTTTCTTCATTATCATTCTCATTCCTGCAGAAGATACATAACGGATGATTCCCGGAAACATTTCATATAAATTTTTAAAAACAACAGCAGACCAGTCCGGATAAGAGGCTTCAGTTGGATTTTTAGCTGTTTTCACAATAGCAGCAGCCAGCTCACGGGGATCAAACGATGGAGGAGGTGTGCTGAGCTTTATTCCTGAATAATTGGCAGCATGTTCTATTCCTGATGATTTCTGAAAACCGGGATAAAGCGCACAAATATGGATATCAGGAAAGTCTGAAACTTCACCCTGCAGCGTTTCTACCATTCCGCGAACGCCAAATTTCGAAGCTGTATACGCTGTTCCATAAGGTGCAGGCATCCATCCGCCAATAGAGATATTATTTAGTAAGACTCCTTTTTTCTGCTTTTTAAAAACAGGAAGCACTGCATGTGCCGAATGCATATACCCCAAAAGGTTGGTTTTCACAATCTGATCGCTGATATCTACCGGAATTTCTTCAAATTTTCCAAATGCAAGCACTCCTGCATTATTGACCCAATAATCAATTTTCCCGCTGAATTCCAAAGCTTCTCTGACAAGGTTCTGAACATCTTCTGCAACGGAAGTATCGGTAGGAACAGCAATCACTGTAGCTCCCAGTTTTCTGCATAATTCTGCAGTTTCTGCCAGTGCTTCTTCTCCTCTTGCTGCCAATACCAGATCAGCTCCCTGTTCGGCAAAAGCTTCTGCCGTAGCCTTACCAACTCCGCTTGAAGCACCGGTGATGACGACTGTTTCTCCAAAAAACGGAGGTCTTCTTTGATTTTTCATAATATGATAGATTTAAGTGTTTTGTTTTTTATCATGATCCGTTTCCTGTATTTCTTTTCGGAAAGAGAATAAGCCGGATGGATGGATTATTGGTGATGAATAGCCGGAACCAGTCCATGGCCAGTTGAAGTTTATTTTTAAACCCTACCAGCGGAATGATGTGGATGAAAAGCCAGGTAAGCCAGGCTATAAAACCGTTAAAGGAATTTTTCGGAAGATCTACTACCGCGTTGTATTTTGATATGATGGCCATACTTCCTTTATCATTGTACCGGAATTGTTCCAGGACTTTTCCGTCTTCTATCCGTTTAAAATTGGAAGCGAGATGTTTAGCCTGCTGAATGGCAACCTGAGCCAGCTGAGGATGTCCTTTTGGATATTTTTCTTCTGTCAGCATCAGACATATGTCTCCCAATGCATAAATATTGGTAGTTCCGGTTACTTTATTATAGTCATCCACCAATATTCGTCTGCCTTTCCCGATAGTTTCTTCCGGCAGACCGGGGATTTCTTTTCCAATGACCCCGGAAGTCCAGATCAGGGTTTCTGTTTCAATAGAATTTCCATCGCTGAGAATGACTTTACAGTCTTTATAATCTTTTACAGATACATTCAAAAGGATTTTCACACCTAATTCTTTCAGCTTCTCATAAGCCGTTTTCTGGGCCAGCTGGCTCATAGGCGAAAGTAAAGTAGGTAAAGCATCAATAAGATAAAGATTGGAAAGTCCCAGTTTGATTTCCGGATATTCTTTCTGGGCTATATATTTTCCCATTTCCGCAAGCATTCCTGCCAGTTCTACTCCTGTAGGTCCACCTCCGGCAATCACGATATTTTGAAGTTTTTCGGCTTCTTTAATGTCTTTATTTCTAGCGGCTTCTTCCAGAGTCAGCAGAATATGATTCCTCAGATAGAGTGCTTCTTCTATATTTTTCATCGGAAGCGAACATCTCTTTACATTTTCCATTCCAAAAAAATTAGTCTCTGTCCCTAATGCCAGTACCAGATAATCATAACTGAGGATTCTCGTATCAGTTTCTATGGTCTTATTTTCAGGATTTACCCTAACCAGGCTGCCCATGTGAAACTTCACATTTCTATTGTTTGAAAACAGTTTTCTGAAAGGATAACTGATATTGGAAGCTTCTATAAACGAAGTAGCTACCTGATAGATAAGTGGCGGGAAAAAATGATAATTGTTTTTATCAACCAGAGTTATTCTGAACCTTTTATCATTTCTGAGAGATTTGATAAGGTTGATGCCCGCAAATCCTCCTCCTACGATTAGAATATGCTTTTTCATAGTATGTGATTATTTCAAATGGTGTACTGAAATTCATTCAATAACAAGACCAAAGGAGCTGCGAAATAAATATTTAACATAATATTCAAAATGCTGAAATAGTTATTGTTCCGGCAGTTGGTACGGATTTCAGTGTTTAATTACAATTTTCTTTTTAACATTTCTATGGAGGGCAGCATGATGTTTGTACTGTAAAAATCATCCAACACTTTAAATATTCAACATATGAAATCAGACATTTTAACAGAAAAGCACCGACTGGGAATAGGGGGTGTAGCAATAGGAACAGCTTTTGAAAACATTACGGATGAACAGGCTCATGAAATATTACAGACGGCCTGGGATAGCGGGGTGCGGTATTATGATACTTCTCCGTGGTACGGATTAACCAAAAGTGAAAGAAGATTTGGACATTTTCTTACAGATAAAGACAGGGATGATTTTATTTTCTCAACCAAAGTGGGGAGACTTTTTCAACAGGTTCCGGAATCTGAAGTTCCTCCAACGATGTGGAAAAAGCCTCTTAACTATGACTTCTTCCATGATTATACATCTTATGCTGTACAAAAATCCATTGAAGACAGCCTGGAAAGAACCGGATTGAGTCATATTGATATTGTTTACATTCATGATCTGTCTGAAGATCAGGTAGGGGACCGTTATCCTTATTTTCTGAAACAGGCAAGAAACGGAGCTTTTAAAATTCTTTCTGAACTTCGCAGTCAGGGAATTATAAAGGCATGGGGAATGGGTGTTAATAAAATAGAACCTATTTTAGACTGTATTGAATCTGCTGATCCTGATATCTGTCTGTCGGCCACGCAATATTCTATTCTGGAGCATGAAGATGCTGTGGACCGTCTTCTTCCTGCAGTTAAAAAAGCAGGGGTAAAACTGGTTTCGGGAGCTGGGTACAATTCAGGCTATATAGCAGGAAGAGAACGCTATAATTATAAAGATATGATTCCGAAAGGAATGCATGAAAAGCGAGCCAGGATGACTTCCATTGCCGAAAAATACAATATAAGCCTTATTGATGCCGCACTGCATTTTGTACTGGCCGCTGACGAATTCGCTTCCATTATTCCGGGTGCCAGCCAGCCTGAGCAGGTGAAAGATAATATGAATGCCTTGCAAACCAACATTCCTGCCGAATTCTGGAAAGAATTAAAAAATGAGGGACTGATTTATGAAAAGGCGCAGGTTCCTGAGTAAATAAAGGTAACCATTATCGTTAACTAACTCAAAAGCCCGATTCAGGAAAGAATCGGGCTTTTCTTTATACTACCTTTGCTTTACGGATTATTTTCGCCAATAAGCCTGGAAAAAATCGTTTCAGGTAAACAGCCATCACTTCTTTACCGCCTATCACTTTCTGTTTTTTTTGTTTCTCTATGGCATAAAGCATTTTTTTGGCGAAGATATCTACGGGCATGCCATTCTTAGTAGCATCATCCATCGTGCCTTGCGTCGAACCGTCCCCGGTAACAGCATTAATAGAAATATCAGTCTGTATAAAACCCGGGCAGATCATCGTAATCTTAATATTCTGGCTGAATAATTCTGCCCGTAATGCATCAAAAAAACCGTGTAAAGCATGTTTTGCACCTGCGTATCCGCTTCTCATAGGAGCGCCAAAAATTCCCATAAGACTGGATACAACAGCAATCTGTCCTCCTTTATTTTCAAACATATAAGGTACAACTGCTTTAGTAAGTGCTACTGTTCCGATATAGTCAGTATCGATCAGCTGTTTGTCCACTTCAATATCTGTTTCCATGGCTAACGACCGTTGTGACAGTCCGGCATTATTAATAAGAATATCAATCTTTCCAAACTTCTTAGCTGCCTTCGCTGCAATGGCTGGCATTTCTTTATAATTTTTAAGATCTAAAGGAATGACCGCATACCGATCTGTACTCAGGCCGGCATTTTCAGCCACGGAATAAAGCTGTTCTTCTTTTCTGGAAGAAAGAATAATTTTTGCATTGCTGTTCCTGGAAAGCTCTTTCACTAAAGCTTCTCCAATGCCTGACGATGCACCGGTGATCCAAATGACTTTATGATCAAAATAACTGCTCATGTTCAATACTATTATTTAGTTTTAAAGTCCGCCGATATATTTTCCTGCTTTCATTCCGGAGAAGATGCAGCCTCCTAAAAATGTTCCTTCCAAAGCTCTGTAGCCATGCATTCCGCCGCCGCCAAAGCCAGCTGCTTCTCCGGCAGCATATAATCCTTCAATGACGCTGTCATCCTCCCTCAATACCTGGCCATTCAGATTGGTTTTTATTCCTCCCAAAGTTTTGCGGGTTAAAATATTAAGACGTACAGCAATCAAAGGTCCGTTTTCAGGATCTAAAATTTTGTGTGGTGCCGCTACACGCCCGAGTTTATCTCCTAAATAATTCCGGGTGTTCCGGATATAATTTATCTGGGTATCTTTTGAAAATTTATTGTTGAGTTCGCGGTCTCTGGCTTGAATCTGTGATTTTATTTTTTCATATTTCAGGAGATTATTTCCTGCCAGTTCATTCATTCTTTTAACCAGATCTTCCAGGTTATCTGATACAATAAAATCTTTTCCGTGCTCTTTAAAAGCCTCTACCGGTCCCGGAGCCTTTTTACCAAAAATCCTTTTCAAAAAAAGAGCATAATCTTTATTGGTGATATCCGGATTCTGTTCCGAACCTGAAAGAGCAAATTCTTTTTTAATAATTTTCTGGGTAAGAATAAACCAGGAATAAGAAAATCCGGTTTCCTGTATATACTGTAAAGTTCCCAATGTATCAAAACCGGGAAGAAAAGGAGCGGGGAGACGTTTTCCTTTCGCATCAAACCATAATGATGAAGGACCGGGCAATATGCGGATTCCGTGATTAGGCCAGATAGGATTCCAGTTTTGTAACCCTTCCGTATAGTGCCACATCCTGTCCGGATTGATGATATGAGCTCCGGCATGTTCTGCAATGCCTATCATTTTTCCATCCACATAAGCAGGAACACCACAGACCATATTTTCAGGTGCTTTTCCCAATCTTTCCGGCCAGTTTTTTCTTACCAGCTCATGATTGGCACCAATTCCTCCTGAAGCAATGATAATATTAGGCGCTGTATACTCAAATGCAGAGATGACATTCCTGTTCGTTGCAGCACCTCTTTCCTGGTTATCATTTTCCAGAATATCTCCTTTAAGGCCTTTCATTTTGCCGTTTTCCTCTATCAATTCAGTTACCCGATGTCTGAATTTCATCTGAAGCAGTCCTTTTTCCTGAGCTTTGTAAGCTTTTTCTACAAAGGGTTTTACCACGCCTGTGCCTGTTCCCCAACTCACATGAAAACGGGGTACGGAATTTCCATGACCCGTTGCCGAACCATCACCACGCTCTGCCCAGCCCACCATAAACATCAGCCTGATTCCCAGTTTGGAAATATAATCGTACTTTTCACCGGCAGCAAATTTCAGATAAGCTTCAGCCCACTGGCGGGGCCAGTAATCTTCCGGACGATCAAAACCAGCGGTACCTTTCCAGTCCTGCAGTGCCAGCTCATAAGAATCTTTAATTCCCATTCTTCTTTGCTGGGGGGAATTAATCAGAAATAATCCTCCAAATGACCAGAATGCCTGTCCACCGATATTCTGCTCTGTTTCCTGATCCAGAAGCAATACTTTTTTTCCGGCATTGGTAATTTCCATCGCCGCGGTAAGCCCTGCCAGTCCGGTTCCGATAATAATTGCATCGGGCTGGAATTTTTCTTCCATTGTTAAAAGTATTTGTTGTAGATAAATGTATAAAATTATTCGGAATCGAATTTAAAATTAAAAATCTAAATAAGCCTGCTTTGAGTAATCAGCCCTGAACTCTGAACTTTTCAACTTATCTTTGTGAAAAATAGAAGTATGAAGTATTTGTTTATCATTGCCTGCCTGGTTTGTTCCATATTCAGTCAGGCACAGCAAAAACAGGATCCATGGAAAGAGAGCCAGCTGATGGATCCGGCATTACTGGCTTCCAGAATTGAAAATCAAAAAACAAAAGATCTGGTCATCATTTCAGTAGGACCTGAAGCTATTGTGAAAGGTTCTGTAGACATCGGACCGACTCACGAACCTGAAAATCTGGAAAAACTGAGAAATTATCTTAAAGATATTCCTAAGAACAAAGAAATTGTGATCTATTGCGGCTGCTGTCCTTTTGTAAAATGTCCTAACATCCGTCCTGCATTTGCATTATTAATGGAAATGGGCTTCAAAAATACGAAGCTTTTAAACCTTCCAAAAAACATCAAAACAGATTGGCTGGATAAAAATTATCCTACAAATGATTAATATGAAAAACTCTTTAACAATATTATTTTTCATACTGTTTTCAGGATATATTTCTGCCCAGAACACCATAGAAGTAGGGAAGAAAGCTCCTGACATAACAATGACCAAGGCAGATGGAACTTCATTTTCTCTTTCAGCATTAAAAGGAAAACTGGTTTTGATCGACTTCTGGGCAACCTGGTGCGCACCCTGCGTAGAAGAACAACCTCAACTGAAAACAATGTATGATAGCTATTCCGGGCAGGTTAAAAAAAATCAGTTTGAAATAGTGGGCGTTTCTTTAGACAAGAATAAGGAAAGCTGGCAGAAAGCAATCGACAGGTTTCAGATCAACTGGATACAGATCAGCGATTTAAAATTCTGGAAAAGCCCTGTAGCAAAACTGTATGAAGTAGATGAGCTTCCCTTTAATGTTATTATTGACGGACAGGGAACGATTATAGCTAAAAACCTTCATGGCCAGGAACTGGAAGATTTTATTAAGAAAAATTTGACACAGAATTAAAACAAGTTATTTTTCCGGTTATAATATAAAAGAGTGGTAAGTTATTTACCACTCTTTTTAGTTGAAAAAGATAGAAGCATTTGTGTCTTAGAATCGTTTTATAACCATGTAAAATATCTTATGAAGACCGATTACTGATTATGGGGGAAATTCATTATTATGTCTTATCTGAATGTAAATATACTAAATTGTATTTATTAAATCACTTTATATTGAAATATTAAAAAGATTTAATATTGCATAAAATAGATATCAATAATAAAAATTGCAATTTATGCTGAAACTAAAACTTTTATACCTTTTTCAAAGTTGTTGATATACAAAATGATAAGTGTATGTTTTCACATATTAATTTTGTTTCTATGAAAAAGAGTTTTTACCTTCGTTTGGCACTTTCAGTGATATTACTGATGCATAGTGTGATTTCTATTTTCAGTGGGGATGTGAATGATTTCGGACATGCTTATCTGGACAGATTGGGTTTCAGCCCTGCAGGAATTTATATAGCCTGGGCCATAAAACTGACTCATCTTTTATCAGTGCCTTTACTCTGGATTGACCAATGTATCAAGCCTGTAGCGGTCTGTAATATTCTCATTTTTATTTCCGGGATTTATTATGTTCACTGGCAAAATGGTTGGTTTGTAGTAGGAGGCGGAACCAATGGGATCGAATTCAATGTCCTGCTGATCTTCTGCTTTTTCAATCTCATGTATCCTGAAGTCTCTTTATATTTTATGAATAAAAATAAGAGTTAACCTATTCCAGAATCTTTGCCACGTAAAATGATTCAGAAGAAACAGTTTGTAGATTTTTGGCTTCATTTGATAGACTTATATGTTTATATTTGGGTTAATAAATGGTACTTTGTACTTTTAAATCATCATAAGCTTGAAATCAGACAGTCAATCTAAATGGCGGATTCATTTGCTTTTTTGGATCTTGTATTATACGCTGGAAGTTTACCTCGACTTTTACTGGTCCAGGTATCAGTTTCCTGATTTCAAATGGCAGATAAGGCTTCAGAATGCCCTTATGCTGGAACTGTGTTATTTTTTGGTTAAAATTCCGTTAGCCTATGTGTTGCTGTATGTATATGAAAAGGTTAATCTTAAATTTGTTTTTAAATATATTCTCTATATTTTCATTGTAACAGCAGCTGTCTTTGGCCACCGGTTTGTAACACATTTTATCATATATCCTGATATTTACGGTGTTATTGAAACATTGGACGGCAAGCAGGTTTCCGGATTTATCAATGGTTATGTGGCTTTCAATTCTTTTATGGATCTTATTTTTATGACAGGTCTTATTTTCGGGGTTGAAATTACCCGGCAGAAAAATATACTCAAAGAACAGATCTCTCAGTTAAAGTCAGAAAAACTGGATCAGGAACTTACTATGCTGAAAGCGCAGATCAATCCCCATTTTCTTTTCAATACCCTCAATAATATCTACGGAATGGCTATGAAAAAAGCAGACGAAACTCCCGATGTTATTCTGCAGCTTTCCAAAGTAATGCGGTATAATATTTATGAAGCTGCAGAAAAAAACATTTCTATAGCCAAGGATATTGAAAATATTAAAGATTTTATACAGATTCAGAAGATCCGGTACCATCAGCTGACTGTGAATTTTTCTGAAAATATCGATAATCCTTCACAGGAAATTTCACCCCTGATATTGATACAGTTTGTAGAAAATGCCTTTAAACATGGCGTTTCTGAAAGTCTGGGAGAAGCATTTATTACCGTTGATATTCATTTAAAGAACGGAAATCTTACTTACCTTGTAGAAAATTCCAGACAGGAAAAATCTCATGAAAATTCCACCAAAATAGGACTGAAAAATATCCGGAGACAGCTTGAACTTCTTTATCCAAAACATACGCTTTCCGTGGAAGATGAGAGCAACCGCTATACTGTAACTTTAACCATTGATTTTCATGACACCATCAACCTCTAAAAAATACAATTGCATTATTGTAGAAGACGAACCTATTGCAGCAGAAATTCTTGAAAATTTTATATTACGGGATCAGGAACTGAATCTGGTAGGAAAATGTGCAGATGCAGTATATGCCAGCAGTCTTTTAAGTATTCATGATGTAGATTTAATGTTTCTTGATCTTCATCTTCCGGTTCTAAAAGGTTTTGATTTTCTAAGGAAAGTAAAAAATCCTCCTTTTGTAATTGTTACAACAGCGTATCATCAATATGCAGTAGAAGGCTATGAGCTTGATATCACGGATTATCTGATGAAACCCATTCCATATGACCGCTTTCTGACTGCTATTGATAAATTCAAGCATTTAATGGAAGCAGAAGATGCATTACTCGAAGTTTCTGAACGCGATTTTATATTCCTGAACAGTGGTAAAAAGAAGGTTAAAATTGTTCTTCAGGATATTTTTTACATCGAAAGTTTAAGAGAATACATTAATATTCATACAAAAACGGAAACTCTCACTTTTAAAATGCCCATCAGTAAAATAGAAGAAGCGTTGAATCCCAAAATGTTTGTCCGTATCCACAAATCCTATATTATTTCCCGGCCAAAAATAGAAGTAAAATCTGCCAATATTATTCAGGTGAATGGAAAAAAGCTGCCTGTGGGGAGGACTTATAAACCGTTGATTGAACTTTAAAACCAACATCAAAGCTCTTGAATTTCATCCCGATTCTCTAAAGAAGATTATTAGAAAACTTCAAAATTTTTCAGATACTGGTCCGTTGTAGATAGTTAATCCTTTATTACTTAGAATTTTAGTAGATCTTAGCCTGCCGTTGATATATTCCTTTCACTGTATTCTTCACCAATTGTTGAATTTTGATTAACAATACGTTAAAAAAATTAATAATTATGAAATACAAGTTAAAGCTTTTAAGTGTGGGAGTCGCTTTTTTCATAGGAAGCGAAACCTATTTCAGCCAGGGAAAGCAGGACACACTTACCACTAAAAATATAGAAGGTATCGTGGTAACTGCTTTAGGCATAAAAAGAGAAAAAAGATCGCTGGGATATTCTACACAGGAAGTAAAAGGAGAGGACCTCACCAGAAATCCCACAACCAATTTTATGAACAATTTATCTGGAAAAGTGGCCGGGCTTGAGATCAGACAATCAACTAATTTTGGTGGCTCCGTGGATGCAGTGTCCCGGGGATACAAATCTATCCTGGGGGACAATCAGGCACTTTTTGTAGTAGATGGTGTTCCGATCATCAACAGAAATATTAATTCTCTTGCTCAACAAAATGGATTCAACGGGTATGATTATGGCAGCCCTGTTTCAGATATCAACCCCAATGATATTGAGACAGTGAATGTACTCAAGGGTGCCGCTGCCGCTGCTTTATATGGTTCAAGAGCTCAAAACGGCGCCATTATCATCACTACCAAAAAAGGTAAAAAGAACAAACAGGGGATTGGCCTCGAGTATAGTGGGAGCTTGTCTGTTTCTTCCACTGATAAATCCACATTTCCTGAATACCAGACCCAGTATGGACAGGGATACCTGGGAAATACTTTAATCCCTTATCAAAACGGCTCACTGGTTTATTTCTGGAATGATGCTTCTTACGGAGTTCCTTATGACCCTAATCTTTCAGTATGGCAATATGATGCGTTTATTCCTGACTCTCATAATTTTGGAAGACAGACTCCATGGGTAATGGCTAAAAACGGTCCTATTACCTTTTTTGATAAAGCTACTAACCGAACCAATAATATCGCATTCAGCGGGGCTAATGACCGGGCTTCCTTCAGACTAAGCTATACCAACACCAGTGCAACGGATATTATGCCGAATTCTTATCTGGTCAAAAATAATTTGGGGGGAAATGCTTCTTATAAAATTACAGATAATCTTACAGCTAGCATTTTTGCCAATTATATTGTACAAAGTACCAAAGGAAGAAATTCCACAGGGTATGGTGACAATATTATGGGAAATTTCCGACAATGGTGGGCAACAAATGTAGATATTCAATATCAGAAATATCTCTTTGATACTTTTAATAAGAATTATACCTGGAATATGAAAAATCCTGTGAACCTGTCACCCGCTTATTGGGATAATCCTTATTTTACGAGATATAAGAATTACCAGAATGATAAGAGAGAACGCTTTGCAGGAAATTTCAGTATGAGCTATGATCTTTCCAAAGAGGTGAATATACTGGCTAGAGTAGGTACGGACGGATACAATATGATTACTGAAGAAAGAAGAGCTGCCGGTTCTATTCCTGCTTTTTTCAGTTTCAATCCAATAGAACAGCCTTCCGGATATGCAGTGACCAATCTGCGCTTTACAGAAACCAATTATGATCTCATAGCTACGTATAAAAAGAACATTGTCGAAAACCTCAATCTTCAGGTTCTTTTGGGTGGAAATATTAATGTACAAACCAGCTATTCCAATGCACAGACAACATCCGGCGGACTTTATATTCCAGGACTTTATACCATTTCCAATTCCGCGGCAACCCCGGCAAAGCCTTTGATTACAGATACTTCAAAATATATTTACGGAGCTTTTATTCAGGCTTCTGTAGGATATAAAAATACCTATTATCTGGAAGGAACTTTCAGAAGAGACCAATCTACAGCGTTGCCCAAAGGGAAAGAAGCATATTATTATCCTTCCGTTTCAGCAAGTATGGTATTTTCCAGTTTGCTAAAAAAAGAATGGCTAAGTTTCGGAAAGTTTAGGGCTGCCTATGCGGAAGTTGGCTCGGACACTGGCGCAGATCAATTAATAAACCGGTTTATTCCACAGGCTTCTTTTGCTAACAACCCGGTTTACTCTTATAATACAACTTTAAGAAATGCCGACCTTATGCCTCAAAAACTGAAGAATTTTGAAATAGGAACCAATATGCAGTTTTTCAAAAACAGATTGGGATTTGATCTTTCCTGGTTCAGGAATATTGCATTTAACCAGATTCTTCCGCTTCCTGTATCTTTAGCAACGGGTTCAGCAGCAAAAATTCAAAATACGGGAGAGTTAACCACAAAAGGAATTGAATTGTCTTTAAATATCACACCGCTAAAATTCAATAATTTCAACTGGGATGTAATGCTCAACTGGTCCAATCCTAAAACCAAAGTAACTGCACTCAGGGAAGGTATTGAAAATATAACCATCGGTACATTACAGGGAGGTATCAGTATCAATGCACCTCTCAATAAAGAATATGGAAGCATCTGGGGTGCAGATTTTGTCTATGATCCGAATGGGAATAAAATTGTAGGGAAAAACGGAGCCTATCTTCATACTGATGATTCTGATCACAATCTTGGAAGTTTTCAACCTGATTTTATCGCTGGACTAACCAATTCTTTTACCTATAAAAATTTTAATCTAAGTTTTCAGATTGACTGGAGAAAAGGAGGAAAAATATTCTCATTAGACCAGTATTATGGATATGGAACCGGACTTTATCCTGATTCTGTCGGACTAAATGACCTTGGAAACCCTATCAGAAATACACTGGATAACGGAGGTGGTGTTATTTTACCCGGAGTGATGCAGGATCCAAATAATCCGGGAATTTATATTCCAAATACGGTCAGACTTGACAAGTCTATGTCCAGCCAGACATTGGGAACTGATCCTCCTGTTGCTGCTTTTGTGTATGATGCAAGCTTTATAAAACTCCGTCAATTATCTGTTTCTTATACTTTTAATACCAATTTTCTAAGAAACACCGGCATTCAGAATCTTACTGTGGGATTTACAGGAAGTAACCTTTGGATCATTCATAAAAACCTTCCTTATTCAGATCCTGAAGCAGGGATTTCATCGGGAAGTATCCAAGGGTATCAGTCCGGAGTTATGCCGGCTACCAGAAATTTTGCCTTCAATGTGAAAGTTAATTTTTAAAAACAATAACAATGAAAAATACAATTATATTAAGTTCATTTCTGGCTTTATTCCTGGCAGGATGTACTTCCGAAGATGTCAATCTCGATCCTCATGTAGCTTATAACATGTCCCCGGAACCTCTTCTTACCTATGCAGAAAAGGAATTGAGCGATTATATGACGACTCCAAGTGTTAATGAAAATAATTTCCGTCTTATCATGCAGTACTGGCAGGAGACCACATATGTGAACGAAAGTAACTATAACTTTACGGCAAGAAATGTTTCCAACAATATATGGGGAGATAATTATGTGAATGTCCTCAACAATCTGAACAAAGCAAAAGAACTTGTGGAACAATACCAACCTGGACCATCAGAGCTGAATACATGGCCCGCAAAGAAGAAAAACCAGCTGGCTGTTATAGATATTCTATCGGTATATACATTTCAGACATTAGCAGATACTTTTGGGGATATTCCGTACAGTCAGGCACTCAATCATCATCAATTTCCTCTTCCGGCTTATGACGATGACAGACAGATTTATGAAAGTTTGATCAGCAGACTGAAAACAGATCTTAATAATTTGGAGGAAGGAGCTGGAACCTTCGGATCGGGTGATATTCTTTACAACGGTGATATTGGAAAATGGAAAAAGTTTGGAAATTCACTGCTTTTAAAACTGGGAATTGCGCTTTCAGATATCAATCCAACGTTGGCACAGTCTACAGTAAATACAGCAATTACAGGAGGTATTATTACAGATGAATCTCAAAATGGTCTTTTCCGGTATCTGGCGGAGACTCCCAATTTCAGTCCATTGTATGAAAACCTTGTGAACAGCGGAAGGGATGACTTTTTTGGAGGAAAACCCTTTATTGATTTTATGAATATGACCTCAGATCCAAGGATAACAAAATATTTTCAGGATGTAGACGGAGAATATATAGGACAGGTCATAGGTTTGGCGGGGGAGTTTTCTGCATTTTCAGCACCAGGAATTTTTGCTTATACTCCTATAACTCCAGGAAATCTGATGACGCATACGGAAGTGGCTTTTTATCTTGCTGAAGCAGCAGCCAGGTTTGGGATAGGAGGCAGTCCGGAAACTTTATATAAAAATGCAGTTAGGATTTCGTTCCGTGAATGGGGGTTTTCTGATCAGGATGCTCAAACATATCTAACAAACAATCCTTATAACGCTTCCAACTGGAAGAAATCTATCGGAGAACAGGCCTGGGTAGCCATGTACAATCATCCGGTGGTTTCCTGGAACTTTTACCGTCGTTTGGATTATCCAGCGCTACAGGCACCACCTACAGCTATTACCAATGCAGAAGGGAAAGTTCCGGTAAGGCTGCAGTATCCCACCTTAGAAGCAACGACTAATGGATCCAATTATGCCAAAGCTGCCACGGCAATTGGAGGAGATAGGCTTACCACCAAAGTATTTTGGGATAGCCATTAAATGAACAAAATCCTTAATATCTTCCTTTTTCATATCGATTATTTTGTATCCTTAAGCCTGTATAATGCAGGCTTTTTATATTATTTCAAAAAACAGTTGGTAGATAAAAATTGCCCATTTATAGCTATTTTTTTCCGGTTCATATTCATTTGTACATCTTTGAAACTGTAAATAATAAATATTTGAATTATGAAAGTAATCGGAATTTCAAAACTAAGGAGCAGATTCTTTTTAATGTTGGCTTTAGGAAGTATTTTCTTCAGCTGTAAAAACAGTGATGATGATGATCCGGCTCCCGGCTCACATGGCATTGAAGTAGCAACAGGAGTATTCAAGGGTACCATGAAAATCCAGGGGCAAGATTATTACAATGCAATAGTTAATGTTTCAAAGACAGGTGATTCCTATGTTAAAGTACAGCCTAAATCAGGTGAAGCGTATTCAGCAGCAACCTCTAAAACCTTCAATGTTACCAATTCTGCTGGAGTAAGTGTTTCGGGCAATGACAGCCAGGGTAGTTTTAACTACATGATTTCATCAAAATCACTTCAGATCAGCACTCAGAAAGCATCCGAAAATGAGGTAGCTTTTTATTTTGAAGGCGAAAAGCAATAATACAATAAAATGTGGTTGGTTTATTATTCGAATGTTGAATAATGTTTTGGCTTATGACTCATGTCTTAAGCCAATTTTTAAAATAATTTAAGTCCAACGATCCCCACGACAATCAGTAATGCTGATAATAATCTTAAAATACTGGCAGAATCCTTCTACTTATTAGGCTTGCTCACATATTTATTTCCTTTCACAAAAAAGCGCCAGGGTAAAAGCGCGTCTTCCTGTGCATAGGCAACACCTATCCGGGGACCTGCAATAATGTCATCCGGAGGATAAGAAATACCGTGATCTTCAATCCAGATTTCATGGCCGGTGAGCTCTTTTTTATTAAAGGACCGGTCAATACCTAACGCTTTGGCAGCTGATCCGGGACCTGCAGAAATAGCAGGTTTAGAGGCAGGCATATTTCTTCTATGCTCCATAATTTCTTTTCCTACCAGAGGTTCAACAGCTCTGATGAGTACTGCATGAGGCTCATCTTCCACGGATGTTACTACATTAAAAAGATGGTGAATTCCATAGCATAGATAAACATAAGAAACTCCGCCATGGCTGTAGAGCGTTTCAGTACGGTCTGTCCGTCTGCCGCCATAGGCATGGGAAGCTTTATCTATCACGCCAAAATAAGCTTCTGTTTCTACAATGATTCCTGCTGTTTTTTCACCATTGAACTCTGTAAAAAGTACTTTTCCCAAAAGATCCCGGGCCAGAAAAAGAACGTCCTGATTGGAATAGTAGGAGAGAGGTAGTTTCATGAATGACTTTAGAAATTATTCATTCAAATTTAATGATAATCCTGTAAAAACAGAAGAATATGAAGGTGAAATTAAAAAGGTACCACAAAAAGCCAGATTTCATAAAACAGTGAGTAATTTGGCACATCCATTGTTGTTTTCCAGGTACATCATTTCACACCACTATAAAAAATTATAGGTTTTGACACTTATTTTCCCTGGAGTAATCCGGGGAATTTTTATTGGTCCAAGTGTGTTGAAATAAAAAAGTCCCACATCCATGTGAGACTTTCAATTTTATCTTGCTCCCGGAGGGCAGTGTTCTTTCAGGTATTTTGTAAACATAGTAGCCAGATGCAGAGATGTTCCTTCTCCTTCATTAATAGAATGGGTACGGTTAGGATAAGACATCAGCTGAAACTGTTTGTTATATTTTACCAGTTCATTAATATATACTTCCGTATTCTGGTAGTGTACATTATCATCTCCCGTTCCGTGAACCAGCAGAAGATTTCCTTTTAAGTTTTTAGCATAGGCCAGCGGAGAACCGTTGACAAAATCTTCTCTGTTTTCCTGTGGGAGACCCATATATCGTTCCTGGTAGATATTATCATAGAATAACTGATTGGCAACGGGTGCAATTGCAATTCCTGTCTGGTAAATATCAGGATATTGTCCTAAAAGGTTCAGGGTAGAAGAACCTCCGCCGCTCCAGCCCCACACGGCAACTCTTGAAGTATCGATATAAGGCCATTTTGCGAATAAGGCTTTAGCTCCCATTGCCTGATCACGGATATTGAGCTGTCCTATTTTCCGGTAAATAGATTTTCTCCATTCCCGTCCTTTTGGAGAAGGAGTTCCGCGGTTTTCAAGGGACACGTAAAAATAGCCGTCTTCTGCCATATCACCTGTATATAAATAATTCCAGCCTGTGTAGAAATTATCGGTAACGGTTTGTGATCCCGGTTCTCCATACACTGTAAAAACAACAGGATATTTTTTATGGGGATCAAAATTTTTAGGTTTTACTACCCAGCCGTCCATTGTAACACCATCCTGTGTTGTAACCTGGAAGAATTCTGCTTTAGATCTTGCCGGGTCGACTTTTGCAGATCTTTTGGCTGCAACCAGTTCTTTATGGTCGGGAAGCGATATGACAGATCCCATGGAAATGGAATTCACACTGTTATTGGTAAACATAGCGATTTTCCCATTGGGTGAGATCGTATATTGGTTAGAACCTTTAAAAGCTTCAGGCGTTACTTTTTGAGCTTTTCCACCTTTCATACTTACTTTATAAAGATATTTCTGAGTGGCGTTATCTGGAGAAGCCAAAAAGTAGATCAGTTTATTGGGAACATCAAAAAACTCAGGTTTGATAACATCGAAAGCATCTTTTGTGATCAATGTTTCTTTACCGCTCATATCTATTTTATAAATATGTCTCCATCCGTCTTTTTCAGACAGCCATAAAAATTCTTTCCCATTTTCAATCCAGTCCCAGCCGCTTGGATCATTATCATTCCATCGGGATTTTATGTCAATCCATGCTGCATCTGTTTCTGTATGAATGGTCTTACTGCTTCCGGAATCCGCATCAGCAACAATAATTTTACTTTGATTCTGTTTTCTGTTCAGCTGCTGAAGAATGACCGATCTGGAATCCAGCACCCATTCCATTCTGGGAATATAGTTTTGTACTTCATCACCTGCTATATCAGCTTTCTTTGTTGATTGGGAAGCCAGATCATAAAACCAGATGCTGCATCCTGAAGGATTTTCTCCAACTTTCGGATATTCTACAGGAACGGTAAACGAATACAGGCTGTCCGTATTATTGATCATCAGGAAATTCTTGGTACTTCGGGCATCCATTTTCCAGTAGGCGATTTTCCCGCCGTCCGGAGACCATCTGAAACCATCCTGCGTTCCGAATTCTTCTTCATATGCCCAGTCAAAAGTACCATTGATCATTCTGTCGGTACCATCATTCGTAATTTTACTGATCTGATTATTTGAAAGATCCTCAATATAGATATTATGCTTAGAAACATATGCTACCTTTTTTCCGTCAGGTGAATATTTTGCAAACATTAACGATGAAGCCGGCAAACCTTTTCCAAGCTGGATCAGTTTTTTTGTGTTTTTGTCGAAAATCCAGTAATCTCCACGGGTATTATCCCTCCATACTTTTTTGGTATCGGCAAATAGCAACAGGCTTTTTCCATCAGGAGACACCTGAAAACTCTGTACCTGCAGAGCATTGGAACTTCCGGCAGGAATCAGTTCACTACTGTTTAAAAGCGTCTGATCTTTTCCGGGATGCAATAGATCAACAATTTCAACCCCTTTTTTAGTAAATGAATAATAAGCATTGCCATCGGGAGTCCATTGTGTCTTCTGTGCCGCCAATGGTGACAAACACAGGAAATACAATGCAATAGCTGTT
This sequence comes from Chryseobacterium sp. DZ-32, assembly GCF_059587025.1. Lineage (NCBI taxonomy): Bacteria > Pseudomonadati > Bacteroidota > Flavobacteriia > Flavobacteriales > Weeksellaceae > Chryseobacterium > Chryseobacterium sp. DZ-32. The sequence continues at coordinate 34,007 of NZ_JCAIOM010000010.1, read as the reverse complement.
AGTTTTTTTATGTTCTTCATAAATATAATTTGAATTAAGCCAGATGTTCAGCTCTGTAATTTTCAATGTCTTCAACGGATTTGATCAATCCGTTCCCCAGAAGTCTGTAACTGTCATCCGTAATCAGGAAATCATCTTCTACACGGATTCCACCGAAATTACGGTATTCATTTACTTTATCATAATTAATAAAGTCTGCGTTTTTATTTTCAGCCTGCCACATGTCAATCAGCTCCGGAATCATATAAATACCCGGCTCAACTGTCACTACAAAACCGGATTCCAAAGCTTTTCCTAAACGTAAAGATTTCAATCCGAATGTTTTGGTATCTTTTGGTTCTTCTTCAGTATAGCCAATATATTGTTCCCCGAGGTCTTCCATATCATGTACGTCAAGTCCCATCATGTGTCCCAGTCCGCACTGAAAAAACAGGGTATGAGCGTGGTTTTTTACAGCATCTTCGGGATTTCCCTTCATCAGTCCAAGATCGACAAGTCCTTCTACCAGATGTTGTGCTGCTTTCAGGTGGATATCTTTAAACCTTACTCCCGGTTTCAAAAGCTTCTGGGCTTGATTAAAAGCATTCAGAACCACTTCGTACATTTCCTTCTGCTTTGTTGTAAACGTTTTGCCTACAGGAAAGGTTCTGGTAAGATCACCTGCATATCCCATTGAAGTTTCTGCTCCGGAATCGTTCAGGAAAAGATCGCCTTCTTTCATTGTATTGAGACGATAATGATTATGCAGAATACCTCCGTTGATCGTTACAATGGGAGGATAAGACATCTGGCATTCTTTGTTGGCGGCAAGATATTGGATAGCATTGGCAATTTCATATTCTTTCATTCCCGGTTTCGCAAGACGCATGGCCAGCAAATGCATTTCATTGGATACATTTACAGCCTGTTCTATCTGTACAATTTCCTGAGAATCTTTAATAGAACGCTGTTTCACAATAGCTTTGATCATTTCGACAGAAGGCTGCAATTCCTTAATTTTAATTCCAAGAAGATCTCCCAGCAAAATTTTATTGGAAGACTGATAAGGAGGAAGGTAGTGCACTTTTCTACCAGAAGCCTGTGCTTTTACAATATATTGGGCAAGTTCTGCGTAAGGTAACGTTTCCTGAACACCGGATTTCAGACTTTTTTCCTTAAGGGTTTCCTGCCTTCCCATCCATACAATTTCATCTATACTTAGCTCATCGCCGAAAATGATAGTTTTATTTTCATCAATATCGGTAATAGCTGCAATGCGGGGTTCCTGAATCCCGAAGTAATATAAATAAGTACTGTCCTGGCGGAAATAATAAGGGTTATGCTCAAAGTTCACAGGATTCTCTATATTTCCCAGAAATAATAAGATTCCATTGGATACATTTTTCTGTAATATTGCTCTTCTTTTTTGATAAGTTTGTGCTGAAAACATATTATGAATAGTTTTTATTTTAAAACTTTAAAGTTACGATTTTGTAGTATTATAGTACTTTATTCATTAAAAATAAGAATATGTAAAATTTGGACTTTAATACGATATTTAATGTTCATATTTTGCTTATCTTCAGCAATATTTTAACCTTGCTAATCTAATAACCGGTAAAGCATTCATATTATGATGAAGAGTTTGCAATTTTCTGTTCCTGCCGATACCAACAAAAGTATACGTATTCAGGAAGATATAATGCCTAATTTCTATCCTTATTTCCACCGCCACACCGAAACCCAGATCATGTGGATCCTTAAAGGACATGGAACACTGGCCATAGAACAGAATCTCTTTAATTTTGAGGCGGGCGATATTTTCTATCTCGGAGCCAATCAATCCCATGTTTTCAGAGGTAATTTTGAAAAAAATGAAAAACAGAAGGTTCATTCCATCTCTATTTTTTTTGATCCTCATAAAAAGATCGCTGCATTTTTCGACTTACCGGAATTTGAAGAACTTAAAAACTTTATCAGTCATTCAGAGGTAGGATTCCAGGTGGCTTCCAGGCTTACAAAAAGTATCGGAGAAAATATTGCGGCTTTACAAAAAACAAAAGGTGTAGATCAGATCATAGATTTTATAAGAATTTTAAACCATCTTATGCAAAACAGACATCTGCATATTCCCTTATCTCCGGAAAAGAAACTGCCTGATCATATTTCCGATACAGACAAAAGAATTATTGATGCCCAGACTTTTATCAAGAAAAATTTCACCCAACATAAGCTTACCCTTGATCTGATTGCCAAAGAAGCCTGTATGACTCCTCAGGCTTTTTGCCGTTCTTTTAAAAAACGTACCCGCATTACTTATATTGAATATCTCAATGAGCTTCGTGTACAGCGGGCCTGCAGACTTTTAACAGCCAGCAGCATGTACAGTATTTCTTCTGTGGCTTTCAATAGTGGGTTCAATAGTCTTACCAATTTTAACAGGGTTTTCAAATCCATTATGAAATATTCCCCTAAAGAATATCTGAAACACTACAAAGAGGCTACCATACAGCAATAAAAAACAACATGTTAAAATACGGTTAGAATACATTAAAATATTAACATTTTCCGTTTTAAAATTCACCTAGTTTTGAATAAATATTATTTAATATGAGTACAAAACTAAACTGGGAAGGTATTTATCCAGCTGTATTAACGCCTTTTACAAAAGAGGGTGAGATAGACTTTGAAATGTTTGCTGTCAATACAGAAGCCCAGATTAAAGCAGGAGTTCACGGAATTATCCTTGCAGGAACATTAGGGGAAGCCAGTGCGTTGGAAACGGAAGAAAAATTTGAACTGCTGAAATACGCAAGAAAAATAACGCAGGGTAGAATTCCTGTCATTCTTAATCTTTCTGAAAATACTACCAAAAATGCGGTTCATTTTGCCCAAAAAGCAAAAGAATTGGGAGCTGATGGATTAATGTTACTTCCTCCAATGCGTTATAAAGCCGACAGCCGCGAGGTGGTAGAATATTTCAAAGCAGTGGCCACGGCTACAGATCTTCCGATCCTTATCTATAATAATCCTGTAGATTACGGAATTTATGTCACCCTTGACATGTTTGAGGAGCTTATTGAATATCCCACTATTCAGGCTGTCAAAGAATCAACAAGAGATCTTGCGAATGTAACCAGAATGATCAACCGTTTTGGGAAAAGAATCAAAATTCTTGGAGGCGTAGATACAATTTGTCTGGAAACGCTGATGCTTGGAGCAGATGGCCTTGTGGCAGGTCTTGTAGATGCCTTTCCTAATGAAACCATGGCTATGTACAACTATGTTAAAACAGGCGAATACGACAAAGCTGTTGCCATCTACAGATGGTTTATGCCATTGCTTGAGCTTGACATTCATCCTAAACTTATCCAGTATATCAAGCTTGCTGCAACAGCGGAAGGGATAAGCAATCCTTATGTGAGAGCTCCACGTCTTGAACTTCAAGGAGAAGAAGCTGAAAGAATTCAAAAAATTATTGAAGAAGGCAGAGTGAATCGTCCGGTATTATTAATTCCAGAAATACAGCTATGATGGAAGAAACATCAACACAAAATATAGACAAAAGAATTCAGATGGCGGTTGAAGCCTTCCGGTTTCTGAAAAACACCACCATCAATGAACGGGCTGAATTTATGAATGCTGTAGCGGATCAGATTGAAGCTTTGGGAGAAGAACTTTTAACAGTTACTCATGCTGAAACTTCATTGCCATTAGCCAGACTTACCGGAGAAAAGGCAAGAACAGCAGGACAATGGAGAAGCTATGCAAAAGCTGTTGCTGCCGGGATCTATACGGAGGCCAGAATTGATCTTGCCCAGCCTGAAAAACAAAAAGGAGATCTCCGGAAATACAACGTAGGCATAGGCCCTGTTGTTATTTTCGGAGCCAGTAATTTTCCTTTTGCATTTTCTACTGCAGGAGGCGATACTGCCAGTGCTATCGGTGCAGGCTGTCCTGTCATTATAAAAGCACATCCGGCACACCCACAGACTTCACAGATAATGGCGGATGCGATAAGCGCTGTTGTTAAAGCTTTCGGATGGCCTGAAGGAATTTTCAGCCATATTACCGGAACATCTTATGAGATCGGAGCTTATCTGACCCAGCATCCGGATATCCGGGCTATTGCGTTCACAGGTTCATTTAATGGCGGAAAAGCATTGTTTGATATTGCCAGCCGCCGTGAAAATCCTATTCCGGTATTTGCAGAAATGGGAAGTATCAATCCGGTATTTGCCTTTCAAAACCTGCTTGAAACCAGAGCTGAAGCATTGGCAAAGGAATATATCACTTCTTTAACGCTGGGTGTAGGACAATTTTGTACCAATCCGGGAGTATTTATTGCATTGAAAGGAGAATCGTTTAACCGTTTCATCAATACATTAAAAGAAGAAATTCAAAAAGTGGCTCCCGCTAAAATGCTTCACAAAGGAATATTAGACAATTTCGAAAAAAATAAAAGCATTGCATTAGAACAGCCTGATGTTGAAATCATTGTATCAGCAGAAACAGAAAGTTCTTCGGGCAACGCAACAGTGATAAAAACCAGTGCCGGAAATTTCTTGAATAATCCGGTATTAAGTGAAGAAGTCTTTGGTCCATTTGGTATTGTCGTAGCATGTGAAACAGATGAAGATCTCATGCAAATTGCCCGCCAGCTAAAAGGACAGTTAACCATTACCATCGCAGCTACCCATGAAGATGTTCGTGATAACAGTACATTGATTACTATTTTGAAAGATAAATGCGGAAGATTATTATTCAATGGAATGCCTACAGGAGTAGAAGTGGTGTACAGCATGCAGCATGGAGGCCCGTTTCCTTCTACTACCGATTCCCGTTTTACCTCCGTAGGACCGGATGCCGTGAAACGATTTGTCCGTCCGGTTTGCTTTCAGAACTGGCCGGATGAATTCTTACCGGATGAGTTGAAGAATGAAAATCCATTACAGATTAGCAGAATGGTGGATGGAACAGTGAATTCAGGATCATTAAAATTACAGACCACATGAACAGAACATTTTTTTGTATAGATTCACACACCTGTGGATGTCCTGTACGTCTTGTTGCAGGAGGTGCCCCAATTTTAAAAGGAAATTCCATGATGGAACGCCGGCTGCACTTTATGGAAGAATACGACTGGATCAGAAAGGGATTGATGTTTGAACCCCGTGGTCATGATATGATGAGCGGAAGTATTCTGTATCCTCCTGTAGATGAAAATAACGATATCGGAGTTTTATATATTGAAACCAGCGGATGTCTTCCCATGTGCGGGCACGGAACCATCGGAACGGTTACCATAGCTATTGAAGAAGGACTTGTTGTTCCCAAAATCCCGGGAAAATTACGTCTTGAAACACCTGCAGGACTTATCCTCATCGATTATGTACAGGAAGGAAAAAAAGTAAAATCTGTAAAACTGACGAATGTAAAGTCTTTCCTGTATGCTGAAAACCTGGAAGTTGAATGTCCGGATCTGGGATTAATAAGAGCCGATGTTGCTTATGGTGGAAATTTTTATGCGATTATAGATCCTCAGGAAAATTTCAGAGATATTTCTGATTTTACGGCCAGCCAGCTCATTCATTATGGAAAACTTATCAGAAAATTGCTCAATGAAAAGTATCAGTTCATCCATCCTGAAATTGAACACATTAAAGGATTAAGCCACATTCAGTGGACGGGTAAACCCACAGATCCTGAAGCCAGCGGAAGAAATGCAGTATTGGTGGGTGAAAATGCTTTAGACCGTTCGCCATGTGGTACGGGAACTTCGGCAAGAATGGCGCAATGGTATGCTAAAGGAAAACTGAAGGAAGGTGAAGAATTCATTCATGAAAGCTATATCGGTTCCCGATTTATCGGGAGAATTGAAGAGACTACTACTTTAGATGGGAGACCAGCCATTATTCCGTCAGTAGAAGGCTGGGCAAGAATTACCGGATACAATCATATAATTATTGATGATGAAGATCCTTACTGGCAGGGTTTTCAGGTAATGTAACAGGCATATGGCACAGAATAAAGGAAAAGCACTGATCATCGGTGCAGGAATAGCAGGATTAAGCTCAGCGTATTATCTTTTGCAGAAAGGATGGCAAGTGGAGATTCTAGAGCAGAATGATCTTAGCAACAATTGTTCTTATGGCAATGCAGGCATGATTGTACCCAGTCATTTTACCCCATTGGCAGCTCCGGGAGTTGTAGCACAGGGAATACGCTGGATGTTCGACAGTAAAAGTCCGTTTTATGTAAAACCTTCACTCAATTCGAGACTTATATCCTGGGGATTGAAATTTTTAAAACATTCCAACCAGAAACATGTTGACTATTCTGCAGCAGCCATCAGGGATCTTAACCTGGCAAGCAGCAAACTTTATAATGAGATCGCGCAAAATGATGAATTTGATTTTGAGCTTAGTCAGAATGGCATTTTAATGCTCTATAAAACCGAGAAAGTTGCAGAAGAAGAAACAGAGCTTGCCCACAAGGCAATCAGTATGGGTTTACCCGTTGATATTCTGGGTAAAAAAGAAATTCAGGAACTTGAACCCAATGTTCAACTGGACGTTATCGGAGGAGTCAATTATAAATGCGACGGCCATATGAATCCCATGAAACTGATGAAACAAATGATCTCTTATCTTAAAAATAATGATGTCGTTTTTCATACCCATCATCAGGTAACTGGCTTTGAAACTTCCGGCAGCAATATTAAAAAGGTCATAGCGAATGGTAAAGAATTTACTGCAGACCAATTTATCATGACGGGAGGTTCATTTCTCCCTGAACTGGCTCAGAAGGCAGGAATCAAAATTCAGTTGATGCCCGGAAAAGGATATTCATTCATGCACAAACCGGAAAATCCTCTTAATACTTTACAGCATGCTGCCTTATTAATTGAGGCCAGAGTTGCAGTAACTCCTATGAACGGACACATCCGTTTTGGCGGAACGATGGAACTGGCTTCCCACAATGATACAATTAATATGAAAAGGGTAGAAGGAATCACCAGGTCTATTCCCAACTATTTACCTGACTTTCAGATTGAGAAACCCAAAGAATCTGAAATCTGGTTCGGCTACAGGCCCTGCGCTCCGGATGGGCTGCCTTATCTGGGACAGTCTTCCAAACTCAAAAACCTGATTATCGCAGGTGGCGGCGGAATGATGGGACTAAGCTTAGGACCCATTTTTGGAAAAACAGTTTCAGAACTTGCCCATGACCAAAAGCCAACGGTTGAGATAAAAATATTCAACCCTGAAAGATTTAGTTAAAAAACACCACATAACACACACAAATCAAGCCAAAAACAATTTGATTATTTAAATAATTTATTAACCACCAAATCCAAAAAATTATGAAAAAATTTAAATTACTAGTACTTGTTTCCCTATTTCCAGCAATAGGTTTTGCTCAGGAAAACAGACCTCGTGAGTGTAAAGCAGATGAAATGATGAAAAAACATTTTGAGCTGCATCCCGAATCTAAGGCAGAATATGAAAACTTTGAGAAATATACCAAAGATTTCGTAAAAAAAATGGGATCAAACAAAAACTCATTGAATAATAGTAGGATGAGCAATCCAACTTACATCATCCCTGTGGTTTTTCATGTGTATGGAGAATCTCAAAGCAATGTAAAAGTAAATTACCAAAAAGTAGTTGACTTACTGCAACAAATCAACTTAAATTTCAATGGAATCAACACGGATTCAAATACTGTAGATCCTTATTTCCAATCTATCAGAGGAGCATTAAGCATTGAATTCCGGTTAGCTAAAATTGATCCAACCGGAAAAGCTACAAGCGGAGTGGTATTTCACCCTTTCAAAGGTGGATATGGCAACGGAGGTGGATATGATGCACAAATTGGCACAGATGCATGGGATAATACAAAGTATATGAATGTGTATATCCAAAATGATCTGTATGCTAATAAAGATTTATATCAATCAGGAGTTGCATGGTATCCGGATTCATACATGAGTTCAGTAAATACAGCCAGAGTGGTGTATAATGGTCGTTATATATTTAATGCTGCAGGAACAGTGGCTTCAAACGAGTTTTCTGATACATTTACTCACGAATTCGGGCATTGGTTAAATCTTCAACACACGTTCAATGTTCTGTGTTCAACTTCGAACCCTAATAATGATGGTGACGGAGTTGCTGACACCCCTGTAGAAAATGCTTCTTCCGGATTGGGATGTAACTCTGGAAACAATTGTCTTGGACAAAAAGTAAACGTTGAAAACTATATGGGATACAACGGCTCTTCCGGCTGTTATAAAATGTTTACCAATGGACAGGTGAACAGAATGCTGGCAGCATTAAACCATCCTTCGAGAATAAATTTATGGCAGCCTGCCAACTTAGCTGCAACCGGGGTTGCCAATAATCCACCAAGATTAGCCCTTAGCAACAGTACATTTACAGAGAACTTAAACAATAATGGAGTTGTGTCATTAGATGGAACAGTAGCATCTGCACCTATATCAACGATTACGCTGAACACAGCAACATTTGCCGTACCCAATGGAACAACTCTTACTTCGGGAACACATTTCACTTCTTCATTACCAGCAGGATTAACTGCAAGTATAGTAGTTACAAGCCCTACTACAGCTACACTTACCATCAATGGTGCTGCAACCAGTCATTCTAAAAGTCAGGTCTTAAATTCATCAATTACGTTCCTGAATCCGGCTATAACAGGAGGCGTAACTTCATTAGGATCAACAACAGCTTTGGCATTAACTTTTTCTTATAAAGATCCTTACAAAATAGTTACAGGAACTCCTCTGGAAAGTTATGCCAACCCAACACAAACAACAGTAACCACCAACTCAGGGGCAACCTGGAAATATTTTATCATTAACCCGGAGCTTAGTGATGATGCAGGGTATGGCGCCTGGTACTATGGAGCCAATCAATTAAAATTGGAAACTTATTGGAAAGGATTAGTGTGCCAAACAGGAACAAGAAATATTAGTTTAATTCCAGCCTGTACCACCATAACGAATGCAAATAATATAGGGTATCCAACTTGGACTCCCGGACAACTGGATGTGTATACTCCTACCTATACTACCTGGTCTGGTAAAACCGCTTATGTTGGTTTTAGAAACCAATTCGAAGGTTACGATATTAACGGCTATTTCAAAGTGAGCGTTGGGGCCAATGGTTCAAATTATTCTGTCACTGAGTTTGCATATAATACACAACCAAATGGCAGTATTACAACACCTTGTGCATTATCATTCTCCACTGCAGACGTTGATACAACCAACTCAGAAACTTCCATCTATCCAAATCCGGTTTCTGATGTATTGAATATTAAAACAAAAGGGGAAATTAAATCAATTTCTGTTTATGATATGTTTGGAAGAAAAATGAATGCAAAAGTTATTGGTGATAAGGTTGAGGTTAAACACTTCCTGAGCGGAACTTACTTAATTGATATTGAAACTTCTTTAGGGAAATCTTCCCAAAAATTCATTAAAAAATAGTTTAGTATCCATATGCAGTTGATTGGGCTTCATTGTAAGCCCAATTTTTTTTATCCTGTTTATGAGCAGTTCTTCATTTATTTATGTAATTTTATTCTTTGATAACAATATTCAATGCATTATAAAAACGACAGGATCATCATCCGTGAATTTACCCCTGAAGAATTTTCATTATTTTCCACTCTTTTTGAAAATGAAAATGTAACCCGGTATCTGCCCTACAAAACCCCGGAAGAATATAAGGAAATGTTTGACAGAGCATTGGCAGATTATGAAGAGGGACCATTCAGCAGATGGGGAATTTTCCATCCCCAGAACAATGATTTTGTAGGAATGTGTCTGGCCAGAATCTTTCTCGACAATCCAGATCAGCTGGAAATAGGCTATACTTTAGGAGAAAATTATTGGGGAAAAGGCCTCGGAACGGAAGTTTGTAAAGCGCTTGTTGACCACTGTTTATCAATAAATCATCAGAAAGATATCGTAGCAGTAACGGATCTTGATAATATCGGGTCCCAAAAAGTACTTTTGAAAAGCGGCTTTAAAAGAGTTGAAAATCTTGCACGAGAAGATAGGGAACTGGCGTATTTTGTTTTACAGAAAGAGTAAACTTGTGGCTCATATTACAGACGGAGGGCTTAGAATTCCACTCTTGTGGAGAGGTGGTGAAAATTCAAAGAATTTTTGACGGGGTGGTTAGCTTTTCCCACAGATTTCACGGATTTACACAGATGTTTGTGTATTATAAAAATCTTCGATTTTTAAACTTAAGTGAACTTCTCAGCAGTTTATCTGTACTTAAAATCAACTTAAGTGTTTTTATCTTTTGTGGCTTTTGTGGTTAAAATACAAAGTTTTCAGCTATAAAAACATTTCATTTATCAGATAATTTATCATAACTTGCAGAAATTATGATGTCGAAACGTTGCAAATATGCGCTTAAAGCAATGGTCAGATTAGCAAGGAATTATAACCAGGGCTTTCTGCCAACTTCCGTTATTGCACAGGACGAAAACATTCCCAAGAAATTTCTGGAACAGATTCTTCTCGAACTAAAAAGAGCCAAACTCGTTAACAGCAAGCAAGGCAAAGTAGGCGGGTATTATCTTTTAAAATCACCCGATGAGGTCTCATTAGCAGACATTTACCGAATCTTTGACGGCCCGATCGCTCTTACGCCATGCGTTTCTTTAAATTTTTACGAAGCATGTGATGATTGTGTAGACGAAGCAGTATGCTATCTGAGGAAAGAACTTATGATCGTTCGTGAAAAGACCAGAAAAAGCATGATGGAAGCTACCTTAACCAAGTTCATCAATAAAGAATAAAATTTTTTTTATTTAAATTCTACTATTTTGATAGGAGTTATAGAATTTTATATATATTTGCAAGACTTAAATCTCAATTCAAAATGGAAAACAGTCTGAAAAATGAATTCGAAAATCTTGTGAAAGAGGCTGATGAAGCTTCTTTTCAAACTAATGCACTGCAAATACTGACTGAAAGATTCCCGGGTAAAGTGATCTTTTCAACCAGTTTCAGTTACGAGGATCAGGTCATCACTCATCTGATTAAAGATTTAAATATTGAAATATTCACCCTGGATACGGGAAGACTTTTTGAACAGACTTATGAAACCTGGACTTCCACCAAGGCTTTCTTTAAAAAGAACATCAAAGCTTATTATCCGGATACGGAAGAGCTCAGAGAATTTGTAACAGAAAACGGCCCTGATTCCTTCTATCAATCTGTTGAAAAAAGGAAAGCATGCTGTACCATCCGAAAGGTTCATCCTTTAAGAAAAGCACTGGAAGGCTATGAAGTATGGATTACAGGTCTGAGATCCGAACATTCTCCCAACAGACAGAATATGCCTCAGCTGGAGTGGGATACTGATAACAGAATCATAAAATTTCATCCCATCCTTCACTGGACGACAGAACAGGTGACAACGTATGTAAAAGATCATCATTTACCTTACAATCACCTTCATAAAAAAGGATTTGTGAGCATAGGATGCGAGCCCTGTACCAGAGCGATCAAAGAAGGAGAAGATTTCAGAGCAGGCCGTTGGTGGTGGGAAGATGCCAACAAAAAAGAATGCGGTCTGCATATTCATCAATAAAAAAAGAAAAAAATGTCAATACATCATTTAAATTATTTAGATCAGTTAGAAGCCGAATCTATTTATATATTAAGAGAAGTCGCAGGCCAGTTTGAACGTCCGGCGTTGTTATTCAGTGGAGGAAAAGACAGTATCGTACTGGCGCATCTGGCAAGAAAGGCCTTCTTCCACGGAAAAATTCCGTTTACATTTGTTCATGTAGATACGGGACACAACTTTCAGGAGGTTTTGGATTTCCGTGATCAGCTGGTGGAACAGCTAGATGTGAATCTGGTCGTTAGGAAAGTGGAAGACACGATAAAAAGTAAAAAACTGACTGAGGCTAAAGGTAAATTCCCGAGCAGAAACTGGCTGCAAACCTACACTCTTCTTGATACTATTGAAGAATTTGAATTCGATGCCTGCATAGGAGGAGCCAGAAGAGATGAGGAAAAAGCCCGGGCCAAAGAAAGGATCTTCTCCGTTCGTGATGAATTTGGGCAGTGGGATCCTAAACTTCAGCGTCCTGAACTTTGGAATATCTTTAACGGAAAGATTCACAAAGGAGAAAATGTAAGGGTTTTCCCTATCAGCAACTGGACAGAGCTTGACATCTGGAATTATATCCGAAGAGAAAAAATTGCACTTCCTTCCATCTATTTTTCGCATGAAAGAGAAGTAATCGACTTCAACGGACAGTGGCTGGCCAATTCTTCCCATGTTGTACTGGAACCGGAAGATATTATTACCACCAGAAAAATCCGTTACCGTACCGTAGGAGATATGACCTGTACTGCAGCTGTAGAATCTAATGCTGTAACGATAGATGCTGTTATCGAAGAAATTGTAGCCACAAGAATCTCAGAGCGTGGCGAAACCAGAATTGATGACAGGGTAACAGAAGCCGCTATGGAGGACAGAAAAAAAGGAGGCTATTTTTAGTCAATGATAAAAGATAATTGATTAATGATTACACAAAGTATTTTCATCAATTATCATTCATAATTTATCACTTATCATTTATAATTACAATCGGATGGATATATTAAGATTTATAACAGCAGGAAGCGTGGATGATGGTAAAAGCACCCTTATCGGCAGACTGCTTTACGATAGCAAAAGCATTTTACAGGACCAATTGGAAGTCCTTGAAAAACATTCTAAAAACAAAAATGAAGACGGGGTAGACCTAGCGCTTTTAACAGATGGCCTCCGTGCAGAAAGAGAACAGGGAATCACCATTGATGTTGCCTACCGCTATTTTTCAACAGCAAAAAGAAAATTTATCATCGCCGATGCTCCCGGTCATGTACAATATACCCGGAATATGATCACCGGAGCATCCAACTCAGATCTGATGGTTATTCTGATTGATGCAAGAAAAGGAGTGATTGAACAAACCAGAAGACATTCTATCATCGCTTCTTTATTACAATTAAAGAAAGTAGCTGTAGCCATCAATAAAATGGATATGGTAGATTATTCGGCAGAAGTTTTTGAAAATATAAAATCAGAATATGCAAAAATTGCAGAAAATCTTGGACTGAATGATGTAAGTTATTTCCCGATCTCTGCATTAAAAGGAGATAATATTGTTTCAAAATCTTCCAGAACAGACTGGTATGAAGGAAATTCTTTACTGGAATATCTTGAAGAAGTAACGATCAATGAAGAAAAAAATAACGGAAGCCGTTTTCAGGTTCAGTACGTGATTCGTCCTCAAACCGAAGAACTGCATGATTATAGAGGATATGCCGGACAAATATTAAGTGGAAAATTCACCAAAGGAGATAAAATTCACATTCTTCCGGCGGACCTGACCACTGAAATCACCAAAATTGAGATCAATGGCATTGAAAAAGAAGAAGCCTTTGAAGGCCAGCCAGCCGTTATTCATCTTGCTCATGATGTTGATATCAGCCGTGGAGATATTTTTGCCACGGAAGAACATGTTCCCACCGTTGAAAAAGATCTTGAAATCCTTTTATGCTGGTTGGATCAGAAACCGTTGCAGCCAGGAAACAAATACCTTTTGCAGCAAAACAGCAGACTGATAAAAGCAGTAGTAAAAGAGGTTGATTACAAGATCAATGTGAATACTCTTATAAGGGAACAAGCCGATGGAGAGATCAAACTGAATGAAATTGTAAAAGTTACCCTGCGAACGGCACAGCCTTTGGTCTATGACAGCTTTACCAATAATAAAACAACGGGCTCTGCCATTCTGGTGGATGAAACGTCCAATTCAACGGTAGCAGCCTGCATAATTCAATAGAAAAAAATGGCAATTTCCGATCAATTAACAGAGAGAATTCATCAGACTAAGCAAAACAGTATTCATGGATTCTTTGATAAAATAAAGACTAAAAAGTGGGTGAAGGATTTGTATGAAACACTTTTCCTTCCTCAGCATGACAATACTGAAGATGAGCTGAAAAGAAATTTTGAGGCACTGCAGGAAACACTTTCAGAACTTATCAATACGGTAACAGGAGATAAAACCCTTACTGAAAAACAGGTTAATCGGTTTTTTGAAGCTTTACCAGAAATTTATGATCAGCTGGTGCTGGATGCAAAATCCATTCTGGAATTTGATCCTGCTGCTGACTCACTGGAAGAAGTATACCTGGCATATCCCGGCTTTTTTGCCACGTATGTCTATCGTATCTCGCATCAGCTCTGGAGTCAGGAAGTGAAAATTTTACCAAGGGTCATCTCAGAATATGCCCACAGTAAAACGGGAATTGATATTCATCCGGGAGCCACCATCGGAAAGTCTTTTTTCATTGATCACGGAACAGGAATTGTGATCGGAGAAACAACGATTATCGGAAATAATGTCAAAATCTATCAGGGAGTAACCCTCGGAGCCTTGAATGTCTCCAAAGAAAAAGCCCATCAGAAAAGACATCCCAATATTGAAGATGATGTGATTATCTATTCGGGAGCTACTATTCTGGGAGGCGAAACCACTATAGGCAGGGAAAGCATTATCGGAGGAAATGTCTGGGTTACACAGGATGTTCCTGCCAACTCTCTGGTCTACCATAAAAGTGAAATAAAAATAAAGGATAATTCTTCATTACCGGAATCATTAACCTTTGTGATCTAAAAAAACAAAAATAAAAAGTACATTGATATGAAATTTCAGAATGCATTAGAAACGATTGGGAATACACCCGTCGTGAAAATCAACAAACTCTTCGGTTCAGATCATGAAATCTGGATCAAACTTGAAAAAAACAATCCCGGCGGAAGCATTAAAGACAGAATCGGACTGGCGATGATTGAAGATGCAGAAGCCAAAGGATTATTAAATAAAGACAGCGTTATCATAGAGCCTACCAGCGGAAACACGGGAATAGGACTCGCTTTGGCTGCTGCCGTGAAAGGATACAAACTAATCCTTGTTATGCCTGAAAGCATGAGTATAGAACGCCGTAAAATCATGGAAGCGTACGGAGCAGAATTTTTGCTTACCCCAAGAGAAAAGGGAATGAAAGGGGCTATCGAAAAAGCCAATGAGCTTGCTGAAGAAACACCCAACTCATGGATTCCCAGACAGTTTGACAATCCTGCTAATGTAAAAGTACATGTAGAAACCACCGCTCAGGAAATTTTAAAAGACTTTCCGGACGGCCTTGATTATATCATTACCGGAGTAGGAACCGGAGGACATATCACCGGAATAGCAAAAGTGGTTAAAGATAAATTTCCTAACGTAAAAGTAATTGCTGTAGAACCGGAATTATCTCCTGTATTAAGTGGAGGAAACCCGGCACCACACCCGTTACAGGGATTAGGAGCAGGCTTTGTACCTTCCATTCTGGATATTACTCTTTTAGACGGAGTGATTACAGTAGGCAAAGAAGAAGCTTATGAATATGCCCTTAACGCAGCTAAAAAAGAAGGTCTTTTTGTCGGAGTTTCCACAGGAGCCGCTTTAGCAGCCATCGCCAAACATTTACCGCAAATACCACCTAACGCTAAAATCCTGACAATTAATTACGATACCGGAGAGAGATATCTATCGGTAGAAGGACTTTTCTAATTCCTTAATTAACAACTACTTCAATGAAAACAAATATAAAATCACCAAAGGTCTTCCTTATCGGTGCAGGGCCCGGCAACCCTGAACTGATCACTGTAAAAGCTGTAAAAGCAATCGCAGAAGCAGACGTTGTCTTATGCGACCGTCTTGTAAGTCCTGAGATTCTGGAAACCTACGTCAATAAAGACACAGAAATTATTTATGTAGGCAAAGAATGCAGCAAAAATGCTTCCACCCCTCAGTCTCATATCAATACTTTAATGGTGAAATATGCTCGTCAGAATAAAACGATTGTAAGACTCAAAGGAGGGGATGTTTCCATATTCTCGAATATTCTTGATGAGTTACAGGCTTTAAAAGAAAATCATATTCCTTACGAAATCATTCCGGGAATTACAGCCGCTTTAGGTGCGGCAGCATTTGCAGGGATGCCTTTAACGGCCAGAGGATATTCCACATCCGTTCGTTTTCTGACGTACTATAAATCAGAGATTGTAACTGAAGAGTATTGGAAAGAACTTGCTCTCACCAATGATACCCTTGTTTTCTATATGTCTAAAGGAAACCTTACTCCTCTTGTGGAAAAGCTGAAAGCACTTCAGATTTCAGGTGATAAAAAAATTGCAGTCATTGAACAGGCTACGACTCCTTTCCAGAAGGTGTATACGTCATCATTTGATGATTTTAACGAAAAATTCGGAGACAAAAACTTTGCTTCCCCTTCATTGGTGGTAGTGGGCAAAATTGTAAACCTCCATGAAAAATTTTCATGGCTTGAAAATGCCGAGCAGGAAGGTCTTTATTTCAAATCAGTGGAAAACGGAACTCTAATCCCTACAACTCAAAATTTCTTTGAATATGCTGTCTGAATCTAAATTAAATGTATTAAAACAAATCTCCGGAGACCTCTCCAGAGACGAAGCCATCTGGGCAAGCGGATATCTTGCGGGTATTGCCGGAGGGTCCTCAATTACAGCCGTTCTGCCACCACTGGAAACGAATACCACTACACAGAATGCTGTAAAGAAAATAACGCTGGCTTACGGTACAGAAACCGGAAACAGTAAGAAACTGGCTACTGCACTGGCCGGTATCGTGAAGAAAAAAGGGCTTCAGGTAAAGCTGGCTGACCTTTCCCAATATAAGCCTAAAGATCTTGCAAAAGAGGAGTTCTTTTTTGTCGTCATCAGTACTCAGGGAGAAGGTGAACCGCCTGCTCTTGCTAAAAAATTCTACGATTATATTCATGAAAATGAAATTGATCTCAGCGGACTTAAATACGGAATTCTGGCATTGGGAGACAGTAGTTACCCTCTGTTCTGCCAGACTGGAGAAGATGTGGATTCACGCTTTGAAATATTAGGTGCCCAGCGTATTATTCCATTGAAAAAGTGTGACATTGATTACGAACAGGAAGCTTCCCATTGGATAGAGCATGTATTTGAAACAGTCAATAAAAATGCGGTGCAGAGTACAAAAAATGCTTTAGCTCCAAAGGTTTCTACCGGAAGAAAGAAATTTCAGGGAAAAGTTTCAGCCATCATCAACCTTAACGATATTACCTCAGAAAAAGAAACCTATCATATTGAAATTGAAACAGAAGAAGCGCTTAGTTACCGCCCCGGTGCAGCTTTGGGAGTGATCCCTTTCAATTCAAAAGATGTTGTAGATGAGATTATTACGCTCACAGGAATTAATCCTAAAAAACAGGTTGAAACAGCAAAAGTTACAGACACTGTGGAAGAACTCCTACTCAAGCATCTTAACATCAGCTATTTACTTAAATCTGTAGTGGCTCAATATGCAAAAATAACAGGGCATTCCATTCCGGAAGTCAGATTAAGTCTTCTTGATCTTCTTAGAATTTATCCTGTAAAAAATGCAGACGAATTTGAAGAAATCTTACAGATATTAACCGCTCAGGCACCACGTCTGTATTCCATTTCTTCCTCTGTGGAAGCTCATGGTGATACGGAAATTCATATTACGGTTGCTAAATCAGAATTTTTTATTGACCATCAGAAACATAATGGGTTATGCAGTGGCTTTCTGAGTGAATTTAAAGAAGGAGAAGAGGTGGAATTTTATATTCAGGAAGCAAGGCATTTCAAATTACCGGAAGCGGATAAAGATATCATCATGATTGGTCCGGGAACAGGGATTGCGCCTTTCAGATCATTCCTTTGGGAACGTGATGCCACAGGTGCAGAAGGAAGAAACTGGCTGTTTTTCGGAGACAGGAATTTTGTTTCAGATTTTCTTTACCAGGCAGAACTGCAGGATTTTCTTAAAACAGGCAGTCTGACCCATTTAGATCTTGCTTTTTCCAGAGATACAGCTGAAAAAGTATATGTTCAGCACAGGTTGGAACAAAAAGCCCAGGAAGTTTTTTACTGGCTTGAAGGCGGAGCATCGGTGTATGTATGCGGTGCTAAAGAACCAATGGCCCGTGATGTAGAACAAACGCTTCTCACCATTATCCAGACTGAAGGAAAACGCAGCAAAGAAGATGCTGTAACCTACCTGGAAGAAATGGAACTGAGCGGCAGATATGCTAAAGATGTGTATTAAAAAGAAATACCCGTAAAAATTAAAGGAAACGATTATGAACAACAATAAAGAGAACCTTTCACCGGTAGAAAAAATTAAAACCGGCAGTAACGGACTCAGAGGAACTTTAAAGGAAAGTCTTGCAGATAACTTCACCGGAGCCATCAGAGAAGATGACCAGACTGTGATCAAATTTCACGGAATGTACCAGCAGGACGACAGAGACAGAAGGGAAGAGCGTGTCTCCAAAAAACTGGAATGGCTGTATTCTTATATGATCAGGTTAAGACTTCCCGGTGGTTTTTTAACTCCGGAGCAATGGGTAGGATTGAATGAAACGGCTGAAGATCATTCTACGGGAACGATAAAAGTGACTACCAGGCAAACCATTCAGCTGCATGGTATTTTAAAATCTCATTTAAGACCTACCATTCAAAGTTTCAATCTTCAGCATCTGGATTCAATTGCCGCTTGTGGAGATGTCAACAGAAACGTAACCTGTACAGCCAATCCTTCGGAATCCCCTTTACAGCAGGAAGCCTACGAACTGGCAGGTAAAATCAGTGAAATGTGTCTTCCGAAAACCAAAGCTTATTATGATATCTGGATTGATGATGAACTTCTGGTAGACCGTAAAGCAGAGGAAGATCCTTTGTATCAGGACAGATATCTTCCTAGAAAACTGAAAATAGGAATAGCCGTTCCACCCAATAACGATGTGGATGTATTCATCAATGATATTGCTTTAATCGCGATTATCGAAAATGATAAAATCGTAGGTTACAATATTGCTGCCGGAGGGGGATTAGGGGCCACTCACGGAAATGAAGCCACGTATGCCCGTCTTGCTTCCATCCTTGGATTTGTGGATACCGAGGAAAAAGTATTGAAAGCCGTGTACGAAATTATAACGGTACAAAGAGACTTTGGTAACAGAAGCGACCGGAAATTATCAAGATTAAAATACACCATTGATAAATTAGGTATCGACCAGTACAGAGCTGAAGTAGAAAAGAGAGCAGGCTTCAGTTTTGAGCCGGCCCGTGAATTTAAGTTTACACAAAGAAAAGACCGTTACGGCTGGATACAGAATCATGAAGGGAAATGGTTTTACACCGTATTTGTAGAGCATGGAAGAATCCTTGATATTGAAGGATATCCTTTAAAATCGGGACTATTAAAAATTGCACAGACAGGGAAAGCCAATTTCCGTTTTACCTGCAACCAGAACCTTATTCTGGCTGATATTGATGAAAAAGACAAAGCTGAAATTGAACATATTTTAAAAGAATATGGTATTTCAGATTCTACCAATGGGGCCAGTGCTTTACGTAAAAACTCTGTTGCATGCGTAGCCTTGAACACCTGTTCACTGGCTCTGGCTGAGGCCCAGCGTTATCTGCCTTCCCTCGTCACCAAAATAGAACCTATCCTTGAAAAATATGGTTTGTTGGAAGAAGATATCACGATCCGTATGACAGGTTGTCCCAATGGCTGTGGAAGATCTCCCAATGCTGAAATCGGATTTGTAGGTACAGCTTATGGGAAATATAATCTTCACATTGGGGGAGACCGCCTGGGAATGCGGCTGAATACAAAATTTAAAGAAAATATTGGTGAAGAAGAAATTTTGACCAATCTGGATGAACTTTTCGGGATTTATGTACAGAAAAGACTTGCAGAGGAAACATTTGGTGATTTTTCATACCGTTACTTACATACCTTAAATTAATTATATGGCTAATTTTCATTATGATCTGAAAAAAAACAAAAAAACTCAACCTCTTCATTTTGGCGGACGAATGTGTATGTGTTGTTGATTCTCAAATAACAATACAAACAAGCTGTTTGAAGTTTTTCGATTCAAAACCGCAAAAGTCACAAAAGTTTTAAACACTTAAGCTTTTTAAGAGCCAAACTTTGTGCATAATAAGTACACCTAAGTTTTGTAAAATCTTTGATTTTCATCTAATGTGAACTTTTCTACAGTGTCATTTTTAAACTTACATAATTGAACTAAATTGTTTTAAAATGAAAACTTTTGTGCCTTTTGTGGTAAAAATAATCAATGTAAAAATTCAGGCAGCTTCATTCTCAACCTTAAAAATGAAGAAAAAATGAAAAACAAAAAGCAGGGAAATTTTCTACCAAAAGCAGGCATTATTGCATTTACATTTCTATTTTTTAACCTGGCAGAAGCTCAGCAGCAGCTTATAGAGCTTAGCGGAAGCATCAAGAACACAGGAACACACAAAGGTCTTGACTCCGTAAAAGTACAGATCGAAAATACACAGGATAACGCATTCACGGATCAGTTGGGTAACTTCAAAATCAGAACAAGAGTTACCATTCCATTCCGGGTGGTTGTTCAGAAAGATGGTTTTAGCAGTCAAACTGTTGAAATCCTTTCGCCTTCCAACAAAATAACGATAGGCTTAAACCCTCAGAATACCATTATTGATGATGTGGTAATTTCTGCCTCCAGAGTTCCGGAAAAAATATTAAGATCTCCGATCGCCATTGAAAAAATTGATATCAAAACCATCAGGGAAAGTCCGGCTGCTTCGTTTTATGAAACCCTGGAAAATGTAAAAGGACTACAGCTTTTAACCTCAAGCCTTACGTTGAAAATTCCTAATTCAAGAGGTTTTAATTCGCCCAATAATTTCCGGTTCATGCAGCTGGTAGATGGAGTAGATGTACAGTCGGCAACATTGGGAGTGCCGCTGGGAAATGCTATAGGACCTACAGAACTGGATATTCAATCTATGGAAGTGACTCCGGGAGCGGCTTCTGCATTGTACGGAATGAATGCCATCAACGGACTGGCAAGTTTACAGACCAAAGATCCGTTTACCTCTGAAGGGATAAGTGTTTATTTCCGTGGCGGAGTAAATCATGTAGACAATGTGAACCATAAAATAAGTTCTTTGGGAGAAAGTGCTGTCCGTTTTGCAAAAGTGATCAATAAAAACTTTGCAGTGAAAGTCAATGCCTCTTATTTCAGTGGAACCGACTGGATATCCAATAATCTGACAGATCAGAATCCAGGATCATTAGTCACCGCCAATCCTAATTTTGCTTTGCCCAACAATCCCGCAGAAGATCTTTGGAATAAGTATGGAGATGAAAGAAACAACCGCGTTGCCGTAAAAGTAGATTACAATGGAAAACCTACCACATTCAATGTTTCCCGGACAGGATATCTGGAAAAAGACCTGGTAAGCCCTGACGTGAAAAATATCAAGTTCGATGCTGGATTATATTACCGTTTCGGAGATCAGTGGAGAACATCTTATGTATACCGTTACGGCTTGCTGGACGGAACTTTCCAGAGAGGGAATAAAATCCGTTTGCAGAATGCCACAGTTCAGAATCATAAAGTAGAACTCACAGGAAAAGAATTAACCTTCAGAGCTTATGTATCCATAGAAAATACAGGAGATTCCTATAATCTCAAACCTTTGGCAGATAATCTTGATCTGACAAATCTTTCCAATACCAACTGGAAAAATATATTCCAGACCGCACTTCAGAACAGCCTGAATGCCGGAACCAATCTTAATGAAGCGTTTACTCTCGCCCGTCAGGAAGCTGATAAAAACAGGGTTGTACCAGGAACTGCAGCCTTTGAACAGCTAAAAAATACCATTATCGGAATTAATAACTGGGATTCAGCCAATGGAGGCGTAGCAGGAGCTCCGGCAACAGGAGGAGCCAAGCTTGAACAGAAATCCCGCTTTTATCAGGGGGAACTGACCTATGATTTCAGCAGGTTTGTGAAGATATTCAACCTTCTTGCAGGAGTAGATTACCGTTTGTACAGCATTACTCCGGATGGAAATAACTTTGTTGATTTCAACCGTCCGGTCAATGAAAGAAACATTCCTTTAGCCAATGGTACTTTCGGGAAAGATGTTATCTATCAGAAATATGGGGCTTTTGCACAGATTACCAGGCTTTTCTTCGATGATAAAGTAAAAATTAATGCCGCTTTACGGATCGACAGAAACCCGGAATTTGAAGCCAAACTAAATCCAAGAATAAGTGTAGTGTATTCCCCAGTAAAACAGCATAATTTCCGGGCCTCTTTTCAAAACGGCTATCGTTTTCCATCTTTATTTGAAGCCCTTTCATTCGTGAATAACGGAAATGTAAGAAGAGTAGGCGGACTTTCAAAAGTGAATGATGGATTAGGCTATCTGGAAAACTCTTATACGCTGGCATCCATCGATAAATTTACCTCAGCAGTAAACGCTGATGTTGACGCAGGAAAAACCCAGGCTCAGGCAGCTCAGGATAACAAACAGCTTTTAACGGTAGCGAATCTTCAGAAATTACAGCCGGAGAAAATCAATTCGTTTGAAGTAGGGTATAAGTCTACTTTTTTCAATAATAAACTGGTGCTGGACTGGGATTTTTATTACAATACCTACGAAGGATTCCTGGGCCAGGTAGAAGTGGCTGTTCCTAAAAACAGCCAGGTAGGAAGCAATACCGCTGTTCTTGCCATGCTCGACAGAAGTAAACAGGACCGATACAGGGTTTATACCAACAGCAACAGTACCTACAAAAGCTACGGAACATCTTTAGGAATCCGATATAATATCACAGGAAATTACAATATCAACACCAATGTTTCCTATAATGATCTGGCTTCCAACAATTCTTCAGACCTGTTTATTACAGCTTTCAACACTCCGAAATGGATGGTAAATGTAAGCTTAGGAAACAGAGAGATTGTTAAAAATATAGGATTCACTCTTGTAGCCAGATGGCAGAGCGGTTTTATGTGGGAAAGTCCTTTAGCATCCGGAGAAATTCTCGCTTATTACACCATTGATGCACAGGCAACATGGAAGCTTCCTGAAATCCGTGCAAATATTAAAATAGGAGCTACCAATCTGCTGAACCGCCGTTACTTTCAGTATGCAGCAGGTCCTGAAATCGGAGGACTGTATTATCTCGCTTTTACGTATGACTTAAAACTGTAATCAGGATGAGCAATTCTTTATATCCCATATTTTTAAAACTTGAAAACCTGTCGCTGCTGATCATTGGCGGCGGCAAGGTTGCCCTTGAAAAGCTGGAATCTGTTCTGGGCAATTCACCGGAAACATCCATCAAACTGGTAGCCAAAGAAATCATTCCGGAGGTCAGAACTTTACAAAATCAGTTTTCCAATATAACACTGCATGAAAGAGCATATGACGATCATGATTTTAACGATACTGATCTGGCCATTATTGCGGTAAATGATATTGAACTGGCCGGGGAAATCAGAGAAAAAGCCCAGCAAAAAAGTGTACTGGTCAATATTGCGGATAAACCTGATCTTTGTGATTTTTATTTAGGATCCATTGTTAAAAAGGGAAGTCTTAAAATAGCTATTTCCACCAACGGAAAATCTCCAACCATCGCTAAAAGATTAAGAGAAACCTTTACCGAAGTGATTCCTGACGAAATGGATCATGTATTGGACAATATGCAGCATATCCGTAATCAACTGACAGGCGATTTCAATTATAAAGTAAGAGAACTTAATAAGATTACAACAGAATATCTGTCCGACGGAAAAGCTTCTTCAAAACCGGATATCGAAATTCAAAAGCTGATCAGTATCACCAAAACAGCCCAGAGAAAAGCCAATATTTATCTGGCCATCATTGGTGTTCTACTTCTTTTCGCGTTATTTGGCCTTGTCGTGTATCAGTTCAATTTATCTGATGATATTCAGCATTTTCTGAACAAAGATGGCCATATTTTTTACTGGATGCTGTTTGCGGGCTTTATGGCAGAAATTGTCGCCGGATCTATGGGAATGGGCTACGGAGTGATATGTACTACAATTCTTTTATTACTAAATGTTCCGCCGCCGGTTGTAAGTGCCAGCATTCACTCTGCGGAATCGTTTACCACAGCGGCCGGAAGTTTCAGCCATTATAAATTGGGAAACGTGAATAAAAAAATGGTCTGGGTGCTGTTTCCATTGGCTATTGTGGGTTCTGTTATCGGTGCTTTAACACTGTCTCATTATGGTGAACATTATGCTCACATCGTAAAACCAATTATTGCCTGCTACACGCTCTATCTTGGAATTAATATCTTAAACAATGCATTTAAAGATAAAAAAACCGGACAAGCGAAAGCCAAACGCAGAACCAATCTCAGAATATTAGGATTGGCAGGCGGCTTCATAGATTCTTTTGCCGGCGGCGGCTGGGGACCTTTGGTAACCGGAACGCTGATCAAAGAGGGAAGGATTCCCCGATATGTAGTGGGAAGTTCCACTGTTGCAAAGTTTTTACTAACCATTACCAGTGCCATTACCTTTATTTTTACGATAGGTATCCACCATTGGAATATTGTTCTGGGACTTTTATTGGGTGGTGTTTTTACCGCTCCGTTTTCTGCGATGCTTACATCAAAGCTTCCGACAAAGAAAATGTTCGTGGTAGTGGGAATAGTAGTAATTATAATGAGTCTGGTGACAATAACAAAATCATTTTTATCATAAGAACAAATATAAAAACAGAAAAAAAGTATTAAACGCAGAGATTTTAATGTTTACTTTATTTTGAGGCATCAGGGGGGAAATTAATGATGCAGTGTATTGACACTATCATTACTCATTTTTAGTAAGAATCTGAAACCATTAAAACTTTGCGTTTTTTTATTTTTTTTTAAACTACATATAAAATGTTTTTGGAAAACGCAAAGACGCAACATGATTAATAAAAAACTGCTGTAAGGCGCAAGAATTTTATCTCCGATAAAATTAAATACAGGATACCTTAGTCTCTCATCAATTATTTAGATTTCGCAATTGATTCTTTTTGAGCGCATGTATAGCCAAACCTTCATCAGCGACATAGTCGCAACCATTTGCTCACTTTATTAAAAAGCTTACTTTTTTAAGCTTTGCGTTTTACTTTTCGCTTTATCTTACAACATATATTGTACTGTCAATCCCCGCTCTTTATTTTTCAAGCTCACGAATTACTACTTTAGCCATTTCTTTAGAACTGAAAGGATTTTGCCCTGTAATCAAATGTCCATCAACAATAACGTTAGAAGTCATTGGAATAAATGCTTTTTTGTAATGTACGTCCCGTTCTTTAAGAGTGGCTTCCAGGTTAAAAGGTACTTCATTTTTTCTTCTGGCCAGGGTTTCTTCAAACCAGTCAAATCCAGTAATCGATTTACCTTTAATCATATATGCTCCTCCTGAAAGCTCTACATTCAACAATCCTCCAACTCCATGGCAGATTGCAGCAACCATTTTATTATTTTCATACTGATCTCTGAGTATAGTCTGTAAAGTAGTATTATCAGGGAAATCATACATCGTTCCATGTCCGCCGGCCAGATAAATGCAGTCGAAAGATTCATTCTTTACCTCATTGAGACTTTTTGTATGGGCCAGTTCATTCATGAATTCAGGATCTTCATAATATTTTTTTGAAATTCCATCAAGGACCAGAGGTTTCAGGCTTTCGGGGTCAACAGGAGTATTTCCTCCTTTTGGAGAAGCTATGGTGATCTGCCATCCTTTTTCCTTTGCCGCATGATATATATGGGTAAGCTCGCTCAGCCATAAACCTGTTTTAAACTTACCACTGGCATACTGATCTATATTCGTTACGATTAGCAATATTTTTTTCATCATGATACGATTAATTAAAAGATTTTCTGAATTCTAAAGGTGAAACAGTAGTTTGGTTTTTAAACAAACGGTGAAATGACTGCGGATGTTCAAATCCTAAATGATAAGCAATTTCAGAAACAGATAAAGTAGTAGTGGAAAGCAGTTCTTTGGCCTTTTCAATCACTCTGTTCTGAATATGCTGTTGTGTGGTCTGTCCTGTATGAACTCTTAACATATCACTCAGATAATTGGGGCTGATATTCATCTGAGCTGCCACAAATTGTACAGTAGGAATCCCGTCAATCAGCAGTTTTTCATTTTTAAAATAATCATCCAGTAAAGTTTCAAGCTGTGTCAAAAGATCATGATTCACCTTTTTCCGTGTTAAAAACTGGCGGTTGTAAAATCTGTCGCAGTATTTTAACAGTAAATCAATGTTGGAAACCAGCAAATCCTGGGTGAAATTATCCATGTTGGCTTCTATCTCCCTGCTGATATTATCCATGATATCCGTTACGGATTTTTCTTCCTTTTCGGAGAGATACAAAGCTTCATTAGCAGAATACGAAAAATAACCATAATTCTTTATGATAGCGGCCAATGGATAACCTTGTAAAAAATCAGGATGAATAACCAGTACACTTCCTCTTACTTCGGAAAGCAGAATATCTTCAAACTGTAATACCTGATGGGGAGCAATAAAATACATGATTCCATCCTCAAAATCATAATAATGCTGTCCGTATTTACATCTCCCTGCACAATCTTTTTTAAGGGAAACCACGTAAAAATCTGTGGTCACAGTACTCAGAACAGTCTTCGGATCTATAGTTACTTCATTAAAATCAAACACACTGATCAAAGGATTAGACGGTCTTTTCAGATTCAGATACCTGTGTAATGCTGTGATGGAGGTTACTTTTTCTGGAGCTTTCATTTTATTTCTTTTTTACCACCCCGTCAAAAATTCTTTGAATTTTCGCCACCCCTCCGGAGGATGGGAATATTTTGTCCTTCGGTTGTGGTATTGGTGTTTCTAAGGTACTCATTTTAAGTGATTATTTTGTCGCTTGCTGTTCTTTTTTAATCTGTTCAATTCCCTGTCTGTAAGTAGTTACCGGAAATTCCGGGAATCTCTTTCTGAATTTTGAATCATCAAACAGGTTATCATATTGATATCTTGGAAGCAGTTCCAACAGCTCTTTTGCATTTTTATTGAATAAGGATCCGATTGAAAAGGCGAGCTTTGGAATAACCGAATATTTCAGTTCTTTTCCATAAACCTCAGAAGCCAGCGCAATGAATTCCTTATAATTCAGCTTATGATCATCTACAGGTAAATGCCATGTCTGTCCATAAGCATCCGGTGTATTTCCGATCAAAGCAGTGGCACGGCTCGCATCGGGAGTCCAGATCAGGCTTCGTAATTTATCATCTCTTAAAGGGACTTTCAGCTTTTTGTCTTCTTTAATGGCATTAAAAACAAGACTGTTGGTAATACTCTGCGTTTTTCCGGGACCATAAAATTCAGGAGCTCTGCAGATGACTGCTTCTATGGTTCCTGCTTTCATTTCTTTTAAAAGCATTTCGGCCATCTGTTGTCTTACCCTTCCTTTTCTTCCCACAGGAGCGAATCCGGTTTGTTCCGTTAAAACTTCATTATTTTGAGGATACATATAGGTATTATCAAAAAACACCAGCTTTGTTCCGTTGATTTTACAGGCTTCAATAACATTTTTCATGATGGTCAGAAACTGCTTTTCCCATAAACCTGTATCCATAGGAAGTCCCAGGGTAAAATAAGCGATTTCACTTCCTTTCACAGCTTCAACTGCCTTCTCCCTGTCTGATAAATCTGCGGAAAAAACAGTATCTGTATCATTTACTTTTTTTGCCTTTCTGCTGACGATACGGAGATCTGAAGTATAATTCCTTTTCAGTTCTCTTGCCAGCTCTTCACCAATCTGGCCGTTGGCTCCTAATATAGTTTGCATCATTTTTAAATTTTGAGGGTTACCTATTTCACTGAAAATAAACCCAATACTTTCAGTTTCTTTTATTTCTGATACAAAATTCGGGCATAACTATAAAAACAGAGTAACTGAATCTAAGGAAGTTGTAACATAATCTCTGAACAATGTAAAAAAGCAGGAAAATAATTAGGCTGAGAAAATAAAAATACTGCATTGAATCATTTTTAACCACAAAAGGCACAAAAGATTTAAATACTTCAATTTTTTCAGAGCCACACATTGTGTGTAATAAGTACACCAAAGTTTTGTGAAAATCAAAGATTTTCATCTTATGTGAACTTTCCTGCGATATCATTTTACCTAAATAAACTTAAGTGTATTAAAATGAAACCTTTTGTGACTTTTGTGGTTGGATAAAGAGTAAAAAAATTTATACTAATCAGGTAATTCTTTACTTTTTTCAGCCTTACTGTTTTTATTTTCGATCCAAGGCCAGGTAATTATCCTCAATTCTGCTGATCAGAATATAGAACAGGCCTGCATAGATCATCTGAATGCCCATTGCTTCCCAGTTTTCAACAGTACTGCTTCCAAAAAGGAGCAGGATAATCAGAGAAGCTCCGGCCATCGCCGCAATACGGGTTTTAAAACCAATGATCAGCAGAAGGCCGATTGTAAATTCGAGAAAGGGGAGAGTGACACTAAAAAGATGGACCAATGGCTGCGGAAGCCAGCTTGTTTCAAAACCCTTCATCATTCCTGATGCAAAGTCCTGCAATTTCATGAGACGAACCAATCCGTGTCCCAAAAGGTTAATTCCCATCGATACACGAAGGAAAAAATAGGCTGTTTTTGTGTTATTCATAAAGGTATTTTTTTTAGGATGGAAACGGGAACCCGGATGCTGGAAGATATAAATCTGCTGTGATTCACTTTTACTGTGTTTTTCAATCATTCTCTAATTTGTTTTTACAGACTTCGATAACTTCAATCTTCCAGCTTCCTTACTTATATTTTTTGGATGGAAGCGGGAAGCTGGATGCTGGAAGGCATAGATCTGCTATGATTCACTTCTACTGTGTTTATCATTATTTCAATTATCTCTAATTTGTTTTTACAGACTTCGATAACTTCCTTCCTCCAGCTTCCAGCTTCCTTACTTATTAAACTTTTCTTCACTATTATCAACCGGAGTATACGGATCGTTCATCACCATTTTGGCAATATCATCTTTTCTCATAAAAACGACTCCCTGTTTTTGTTGTGTATATTGAATAAATTCCTCCATGGCATGTACCATTGCAGGAGTTCCACCGATTCTGTCATGAAAACTGATACTCATCATTCTCCTTTTGGAAGCTCCTTCTTCATACAAGCGGTCAAATTCAAATTTCAGCTGGGCCAAAAACTGCTCCGGGCTCCATTGTTTCCCTTCAATATTGACAATATCATTGTTACGAAGCGTATAAGGAACGACTACAAAGTTTTTTCCTTTTACTTTAGTTATAAAAGGTTCATCATGGCTTAGATCATCAATATGATACAGAAAACCCAGTTCCTGTAATACTTTAAGTGTATTCGGGCTTCTTCTCAACCAGTTGGCATTATAACCAACAGCTTTCTGCCCTGTAATTTTTTCAACAACATCCACACCTTTCTTTACGAAATTCAGTTCGTCAGCATAATTTTTATTCCACTGGTTATCCCAGGTAAAGCCATGAGCTGCAATTTCATGACCTCCGTTTGCAATAGCTTTAGCGACTTCAGGATACTTTTCAGCAGCAGTTCCTACGACATGAGAGGTAACTTTAATGTCATATTTTTTCCATAAATCCAGCATACGGTAAATTCCTTCATTTCCTCCGTAGCGGTACCAGCTTTCTGCGGGAAGATCCGGCTGTCCTTTAGGAAGAGGAGTTCCACTGAAAGGACTTTCAGCGCCTTCCGGCTGTCCGCCGGTCTCAAACTGCATAGAAACGGAAATGACCAATTGAGCACCATTCGGCCAGTATTTTTTTGCCGGAGCCTGTTTTTCATGCTGTTGCTTTTTTTCTTTTGTATCCCTGTCATGATGATCAGAAAAAGACATCAGAACAATTGTTGAGGCAAGCAGCAATACTGATTGTTTTATATATTTCATTTTGAATGTATTGATAAGGCAAAATTCATCAATAATCCATTGGCATATATTGTAAAAATTAATGGTAATTTTGTAAAAATTCATTCTGCTATGAAACGAATCGTTAATTTCAACTCTTTTAATGTTTTCAGCATTGAAAAGGAAAACTGGGATGTTGAATATCACAATCATAATTTTTATGAACTGATCATCATAGAAAGCGGAAAAGGATTTCATCACCTCAACAACATTACTTTCCCTTATAAAAAGGGTGATGTTTTTCTCCTGAGACCCAGTGACGGACATGAATTTTCAATTAAAAACAAAACAAAATTCATTTATATAAAATTTACAGAACAGTATATCTGGGAAAATCTTCTGCTAAATAAAAAAAATGAACTTAAAAAGATTGTACAGCTCCTGATGGAAGATCATTCCTTCGTGTACGAATCGGCGATTAAGAGTAAAACAGACAGGGAGCATCTTTTACAGCTTGCCCGGATTCTTCTGTATGAATTCAGCCATAAAAATACCTATAACAAAGAGATAACTACTGATCTGTTTTCAAGCATTATGACTATTTTGATCCGGAATACAATGCAAAATGCCACTGCAAAAAACTGGCTCACCCAAAACCTTAACAAAATTGAAAAGATCATGTACTATATCAATGTCAATGCTCTCGATGCTGATAAAATGAAAATTGAGAACCTGGCTGAAGAATTTATGCTTTCTCCCAATTATATCAGCATTTATATCAAAAAACAGACAGGCTTCTCCATACAACAGCATATTATACAATATAAAATAAAAACGGCTGAAAAGCTTTTACTTCAGAGTCATTATAATATCAGTGAAATTGCTGACAAGCTGGGTTTCAATGATGCCAGCCACTTTAATAAAATATTCAAAACGTACAAACAAATGTCACCCTCTCAGTTTAAAAAGAAAGGCTGATCTTATTGATCATCTGATTATATTTTTTTTATATCTTTAATAATCAAATCTTTAAACCCATGAAAACAAGTTCCGGGATTCTGCTCTTTAAAAAAGAAAAAGACAGTCTGTATTACTTTCTGGTTCATCCCGGCGGCCCTTTCTGGAGAAATAAAGATTCTGGCGCATGGTCTATCCCCAAAGGAGAAATTCTTCCTGATGAAGATCCATTAGTGAGGGCATTAACGGAATTTAAAGAAGAAACAGGTACAACAGCAGAAGGCCAATTCATAGAATTATCACCCATCAGACAAAAAGGAGGAAAAATAGTTTATGCATGGGCCCTGGAAGGAGATATTGATACATCAGACCTTTACAGCAACAGCTTTCCACTAGAATGGCCGCCTAAATCCGGCAAAATAATTGAAATTCCCGAAGTGGACCAATGGGAGTGGTTTGCTTCAGAGGAAGCACAAAAACGGATCAATCCGGCACAGAAAGATTTCATTACAGAACTTGAAAGTATATTAAAAAATCACTAACACCTAACAACAAAAACCATGAAAAAATTAAACAGAAAAACATTAAAAAACATGATCGGAGCCATTGGAATAGAGCTGAATCTTCCTCTTCCTGTAGGCGTTTGCCTTGGCAATCTGCTTTCCCTTTGTCCTCCTCACTCTCATTGCCGAGCAGATGAAAGGTGCTATCCTGATGCTGCCGGCCCTTGCATCAACGGGCTTTGTCCATCAGGCTACCACTGCCATTCGGGAGAATGTGTCAGATAGAATAAGAAAACAAAAAACCTTTATCAGTGCTGATAAAGGTTTTTCATTATTATATAGTACAACTATTATTTATCGTTTTATTCCAATTGCTTTTAATGCACTGGATGTTAAAAAGATATCATCAAACACCGTCAGTGATTCTACATCATTGAAACCTGTAGGGATCAGATCATTTTTATTAAAAGACAATTCGATAGAAGGGTCGTATGAAGCAATGATTCTCACTTTTGAATATCCATTATAATCTACCTTAAAACCTTCAAACATACAGTTCTGCTCAGCCTTCTGGTACTCTGCATATTCTTCAAAACCTACAATATCCGTTCTTCTTCCATCGTTATGGTCAAGAGATTTCCATGCGGTATAATTTTTCGGTTCTTTCAGAATATTTCCTTTACGGTCTACAGGAACAAACATTCCAAGAGTTAAACGCTTCTTTAAGAAATTGGCATAATTATTCATCAGATTCAAAATCTGAAGATCGGCATATCCTTCGTGTGAATAATATTCCAGCACGAAAGTTGTCATCGGAATCAGCTTAAGAGAAGCATCAGTGGGCATAATGAGTTTTTACTTTTTTGGCCGATAAAAATAGTATTTTTATTTACTTTACCCAATGGGAACAGATGAATAGGATGGAATTTATACCCATTCTGAATAACAATAACTTTGGCATAAACCCTGATTTTTCATTATTTTTGAAGGAATAACCACAGAAACCATTATGAACCATCTGCAAAAAACAGGATCGTTTTTGTGGATATGCATTACAATATGTTGAATAAGATACTATTGGCAGCCGGCATTTTTCAGTGCTGCTTTTATAATACCATGGCACAAAGCCCTGGCCAACGCCCTGTTTATACGTCAGAATGGGGATATCTCTTTCGTGAAAGTGGAAAAAATAAAGATCTTTTAGGAATATTTTCTACCGAAGCTCCTGTTTATGTTCTGGATTCAACCCAAACGCAATACAAAGTACAGGTAAGCAACGGTGATATTGGATTTATAGACCGTCAGCCGTTACAAAAAAGCATGCGTGGGAAAAAGTCTGCCGGCGAACCCGCTCAGTATTTTTATAGAGGAACAGAAGGACATCAATGTCCACATTTTTATGTGCAGGTATCTGAGCTGCGTGTACGAAAAGCTCCTACCACAGAAAGTACAGCCATACGCAGGGCTGCTTTAAACGAACTTGTCTGTATAGATTATGTTCCTTTATATGAGGACGGCTGGATTTATATCGGGGATCATTTTCATGAGAATCCGGAATATATCCAGATGAAATACTTGGGAACCGGACTTACTTACGACAGAATTCTTAAAGATTATCTCGCAGTTAAAGGTAAAAACAAGGAAAAAGAACTGGCTCAGGTGGGAAGATTACGTGAAATTGCATGGCAGGAAGATAAAAACCTTAAACAAGCATTACAGTACTGGAAAGAATCCAATACCAGTGTAGAAAATCCAAAAGTAGATATTGATTTTGAACTTCTTCTGGCAGATCAACTGGCAAAAAAACCTGGAACTGAAGCTTATGAAAAAAAGCTGAAAGCCTTAAATATGCATTTTGTATGGAAAGAAACCAAGCTTTTTGACGGAAAAATCACTGATGCACAGATGAAACAGCTGGAGATGCAGAAGGTAAAAGACATTCCCAATACCCCTGAATGCGGCTGGGATCCTCAATATTTTTACAGAACCTCTGATATGATGGTTGCTTTTGAAGAATATAAAGGAAAAGTTTCCGGAAGCATTTACAAAATGTCCTTCAACAATGGCGAAGCTGTGATTCTGGGAAATGAACGTATGGATTCTAATTATAACGAAAAGGATTTTGTCAACCATTTTGGCGAATTGCTTTCAACACGCTGGATTTCTTCTCCACACGAATATCACATTCAGAATGGAGATGCCGGGCTCTTTATTTTTACTTTTAAAGAGGGGAAACTTTTCAGCTATGAATGCATGTATTATTGTTAAATGAATTGTTAATTATATTGATCAATAGAGGCGGGTTTTAACCCGCACATTTTATTATTTATTTTTCAAAGGTTTCAGCCTGAACTTAGCCAATATTAAGTTTTGGCTGAAGCCAACGTATCTGTATCTAATTGTTAAAACGGGCTAAAGCCCGTTCCTATTGAATATTTACATTTGTCTCTGCTATAATACCAGAATTATATATCAATAGAAGCGGGCTTTAGCCCGTTCAAATAAATAAACAAAAATCCACCGGCTTTAGATTCTGTGTTAACTTCCAAATATTTTTTATACATTTATATTTATAAAAGCGACCTTGAGTTAGCTTGCGTAGGGTGAACGTCTTTGATTTTTACCCT